>JALYGX010000183.1 GCA_030776905.1 Cyanobacteriota bacterium
AGGAGTGGAATGACAATGCGATCGCCCAAACCCTAAAAGCCAGCAAAGAGAATCGCGTGTATTTCGTCACTTACTATCTCTGGAACGGATTAAATGGACCCATTGGCGCAGAACTCATCCTCAACCAACTTCGTCAGCTATTGCTCTAGCGCGAACGAGAACTGAAAACTGGAGCCAACTCCAGGCATTAATTTTCTCTTGATTCAAACCCTAAACTCAAAAATTTTGCCGTGCGTACTTTTACTATCATCTGGCTTGGTCAGATGATTTCAACCATCGGCAGCCGCATGACCATTTTTGCCATTACCATCTGGCTCTGGGAACTTACTGGTTCAGCAACGGCATTAGCTTTGATGGGTTTCTTCTTCCTGGCACCCAGCGTTGCGATCGCACCTTTGGCTGGGGTGATTGTGGATCGTTCAAACCGCAAGCGACTAATGATGCTAGGCGATATGGTTGCCGGTTTATCCACGCTTGCCATCTTACTTCTATATCTCACAGGTAACCTGCAAATCTGGCATCTCTACACAATTGCTGCCATTAACGGTCTTTGTAATCAGGTTCAAGTCCTAGCCTACGGGGTTTCGATCCCGATGCTCGTACCCAAGCAGCACTACACTCGTGCTGTCAGCATGGGTTCTATACTTAGTTACGGTTCCGAGATTGTGGGACCTGCTCTAGGTGGCGTTCTTTATTACATCATTGGCTTTACAGGTATTTTGCTGATTGACCTGAGCAGCTTCCTCGTTGCCATCACCACTATTCTGTTCCTACACATCCCACAACCCCCCATCAGTGAGGTAGGACGCCAAAGCCCTGCTGGCATCTGGCAAGAACTTGCCTTCGGCTTCCGTTACATTTTCGCCCGCAAGAGCTTGCTCGCTCTCCTGTTGTTAGTATCGTTATTCAGCTTTGCCCATGACATTGGTGATTCACTGTATTCAGCAATGATTTTGGCACGCACCAACAGTAATGCTGAGGTATTAGCTAGCTTAGAAGCAGCAGCAGGAGTAGGTGGTGTGACTAGTGCGTTACTCTTGAGCGCCTGGGGCGGTCATAAACGCCGGATAAACGGCTTATTGGTAGGAATGATGGGTGCTGGTTTGAGCAAGATTATATTTGGTATGTCTCAGACACCGTTAATCTGGATTCCTGCCCAATTCTGCTCGTCGTTCAATTTCCCCTTGATGTACAGTTCTGATCGGGCGATCTGGATGACAAAAGTCGAGCCGGATTTGCAGGGCAAGGTTTTCGCGACGCACACCATGATCTCGCGGTTCACTCCTGCGATCGGTCGGTTGATGGCTGGACCACTAGCAGACTATTTCTTTGAACCCGCGATGAAGCCCGAAGGCAATCTCGCACCGATTTTCAGCAGAATATTCGGTACCAATCCCGGTGCTGGTATGGCACTCCTGTACGTACTTTGTGCGCTGTGTATGTTATTAGTTGGTCTTGTTGGCTATGCCTTTCCTGTTTTACGCCATGTGGAAGACATTGTGCCCGATCATGACACCAAGGTGTAACCCTGAAGGGCTTCACTGCGAGCATCCCGAATTTGCAATTCCCCACAGAGTGCGATCGCGATCGCTGTAGCTTGGGTTGGCGCTAGAAACCCCAACCTATGGTGAGAAACCGACGATTAGCCAAGTCAATGTTGTGCTTCTGAAACCAACTCTTGCCTAGGCGTACTCCTAGTGGCTTGAGAAGGCTCAAACGTCAGCGTTGTATCTCCACTCAATCCGCGCAAAGCATCTACCCGACTTGCAAAAAGTTTCTCAATTCCATCTATTATCGTTGCGATCGCATTAGGGTCGCACTCCTTGAGAAACTCATCAGGCGAAATGGTTTCTGCAAAAAACTCTTTGGCTCGATTTATCAGGTATCGCACCGAGGGAAACCCCATAGAGTTGACGATGAAAGTCGCGATCGGTGAATTTTTTAAATCGTAATTGGAGTCCTGATGTCGTCCCTTTGTTAAAAGTTCTAACACCTCGCGTTCCAAGGCGGTTTCGGGTTTCTGAGTGCTTTGAATATTGGGGATAAAATCTTCTAAGGAGGGCGTCTTGCTTTCCTGTATTGGTAATTCTCCCATGAGAGTTGAAAGCGGAATGTCACGCGCTAGACGCAATGACAGCGCCTCAATGATGGCGATCGAGACAAGCTTGCACCCTAGATACAGCTTTGCCACTTCTAGGTTTTTTCGAGTTCTCGATATCAGAGCTTGGTAAGTTTCCTCATCTGGCTCTCCCATAAACCGCTGAAAAACCCATTCTGGAGAGAGGAAATTCATGAATTTTTCCATATTTTGCAGTGATCTGCGATACTCAGCAACTTTATAGGAGTTGGCTTTAATAAGTTCGTGATTCGTTTCGGGCAACAAATTCCAAGTATTGTCTAAAAAATCAGCAGAATTGGGATAAGCGAAATTCTCCACATCCCGGTTGCCTAGTCGCACGCAGCGCTTCACGATTTCAACGATTTGAGTCTCGCTCCATCCAAAGTTAAATCGGTCGTTCGCAATGACCAATCGCTGGTGTAATGTTTCACTCGAACTTAAACCGGATGCCGACAAAGAACGAAACGGAATCGTTGCTTCGATACAAGCCGTGATTTGAGCAATAATACTAGAACTCAAACAAGGCTCCAAAGACTGTGCTGCAATCACCGCACTCAAAAATTCGTTTTGCCCTGCCGTTGGAGAGAGTCCTTGGCCTGGAGCAAACCCAAATATTGCTGTGACAATTTCAAACATCAGGGAGGCAGGCTGTTCACTTACGTCTTGAATCACCAGCTGCTTTTCGACTTCCTTAACAAAAGGCGCAATATAACTGCCGATGCTGAGACTTACTCCCTGATCGACTTGCACGTACACCAAGTCATGAAATAAAGCGGCTAGGACTTCAATGGCATCGACCGATCCACCAACCTCAAAAATATGCTCGGGTGTGTGAAAATAGCGCCAAGGACCCGTCATGGTTTGGACAATCAACTCAGTGATAGTTTCCAGTTGAGTCGGCTCGACCTTACCCTGTAACTCTTCAATGGCGCGAACCAAATGAGTTTTGCAACGAGTGTGAGCATCTTGTAGATCCATGAGTATCACCCTATTGGCCGCTTCAAATCATGCGTAAAGACATAGACTCAGCAGCGATCAGATAACAGGCACTAGCGACAAGTTCCTTGACTCGATGGGGTAAATAGCGCCCTTCTACCACTGCTATTAGTAGTTACCTTACTTTACCTGATGGGAGAATGCATCATTTGCGATCGCAGCTATAGGCGGGAAGTAGAAGAAACCTATGGGTGAGCGTTGGGCGCAAGACTATCTTGATGAGTTGGCGATCGCAAATCACTAGCCCGTGATTAGTGCAGTTCCATTCTGTAGAAGTGGGTTTATCGATATCTAGGTGGAAAAGCCGATATCTAGGTTAAACCGATTGGCACTTAAATTGCTGCCCAGATCCCCGACTTTTTGAAGAAGTCGGGGATCTAGATTAGTTTGTTTGCTCTTGCAGCAACGCCTGAAACCGCTCATCTCCCCGAATGCTGTCAAAATCTGAGTTTCTCTTAGCTTCCCTCCGGCATCGAGAAGGATTCAGATTAATGGCCTGTTGCAGGTTTTCAATTGCTAGATCCACATCACCTTGCAAGGCATAACAGCAAGCCTTGCCGTAATAACCACTCTCATCATTAGATTGTAGTTCTACAGCTTTGTCACAACTAACCAGTGCCTCTCCGTAGCGCCCTGAACGAGCTAACACAATGCCTCGATTAGTCCATAATAAGGGTTCTTCCGGTTGAAGTTTCAGAGCTTGGTCTTGGTTAGCCAGTGCCTCGTCATAATGATCTAAACGAGTCAACGTTAGTCCTCGATTACTCCAAGCTTTATAGTAGTCGGGTTTGAATTCTATGGCTTTGTCGTAGCTAGCAATCGCTTCTTCAAAGCGTTCCAAGTTAGACAGAGTAATACCTCGGTTGTACCAGGTATCAGGGTCGTCAGGTTTGAATTCTAGGGCTTTGTCGTAAGAGGCGAGCGCATCTTCAAAGCGTTCCAAGTCACGTAGGGCAGCGCCTCGGTTGTTCCAGCCTTCATGGAAGTCAGGTTTGAATTCTATGGCTTTGTCGAAAGAAGCGATCGCCTCTTCATAACGACCTAGTTGATACAGTCCATTACCCACATTAAAAAAGAGACTGCTGCTAAATTCTGGGTGAGTAGAAGTGGTAAT
>JALYGX010000184.1 GCA_030776905.1 Cyanobacteriota bacterium
TCTCTACTACATCAAATTTTTGTTGGTAGTGGGGGCGAATGATGTTACTCGCAATATCAGCTAATGCTCCAGAGGCGATCGCTCGTGCGGCAATTGCTTGTCCGTAACGGGGAGAATGAATGCACAAATTCGTCTGGAATGACTCTAAAATGCCGACTAGCTTTGGATCGCCGATGGCTATGCCAATCCGTTCTCCTGGTAAGCCTGCCTTAGATAGGCTCATGCAGTGGAGGATGTTGCCACCAAATATCGGCGTCATTTCTGTAAAGTTCAACGCGGGGAAGGGTGGTCCATAAGCCGCATCAATCAGCACGGGCACATTAAAGGGTGCTGCCAAATCTGCAATTTTTTTCACCTCTTCATCTGTGAGGACGTTACCCGTCGGGTTAGAAGGACGGGAGAAGATAACGCAGCCCGTCTCTTCATTAATGGTCAGTTGGCTAAAGTCAGGACGGTACTTAAAGCGATGTGCCTCTTCGTGAATTTCTAGTGTGGGTTTATAAGCAACTACCGCCTCAGGCGTTAAGCTAACTCCACCATATCCCGTGTATTCCGGGCTGAGGGGCAGGACGATTTGTTTCAAGTCGCCGTCCTGCGTATAGCCGCCAAATGCATTGGCAGCGTAGAAGTAAATCGACTGACTCCCAGGAGTAATCAGGATGTTGCGATCGCTTAAGTCAAGTCCGTAGCGTTGATTAAAATCTTTAGCGATCGCCTCGATCAAGGGCTGATATCCCTGACTCGACCCGTAGCGGCAAACAACTTCACCATACTCTGAGCTAGCTAGAAGTTCAGCCGTGCAATCTCGCCATAGTTGCTCGACCTCCGGCAAAATCACTGGATTTCCAGCACTTAAATTAATAAATTCCTGTCCCTGACCGGCTCGTAATGTTTCAATAATGTCCTTCATAATCGCCCGGACGCCAGTAAGGTTAGACATCTGGGTTCCAAATTGAGTCAGAGCAGGGTCCATAGGTTTAGAGTGCAATACTGAATAAGTGACTGGTTTACTTGCCTTAAGGCGAACTAATTAGGAGCGAACAGCGCTAGCCCTTTGAGAGCTACTCCGAAGAGAGCAGCAGCGCAACGCGATCGCCCTTTTGCTCGGAGTGTTCTTTATCAATTTAAATCAATTTCACCGCAAATCTTGGAGTTCCTCTAACAGGTTTACCCTGTCCTCGGTTAAATACCTAAAATCTTGTGGGTTCAGTCTGGGATTGAGTTGATTCGAGTTTTTGGTTCAACATCATCTGAATTAATTGCGTTGCTGCTGACCGTATTTTTCAGCTTGCTGTACCAGCTTGATGAGATCTGGGTCGGATTCAGATGATTCCTGCTGATGTAACAGTCCTCGCCAACCATAAGTAATTATTCCCCCATATTCTCTTAAGGAAAGAAGGGCTTCATCCTTCAATCCGATGTAATATGAGCGTGAGGTTGGATAAGGAATGACTGTAAAACCATTACTACGGAATACAAGTATTGAGCGCCACATATGTGGCGCATCAGTAATCAATATAATTCGCTTAACTCCTTGAGGTTTTAATATAGCTGCCGTGAAGACAGCATTTTCCCATGTGGTTAAAGAACAATTTTCACCATCAATCACGCGATCGGGAATCCCTTTGGCTTGCAGCTTTTCAATCATGTTGGGAGTATCTGCATTACCACTAGTAAAAATTCGCGGAGCGCGTCCGGCTTTCCAAAGTTCAGCCGCGACATCGACTCGGTTATAGAAAAACCATCCTCGTCCTAACACAACAATCGCGTCGGCTGATGCACCAGAATCTTTAGGAAGGGTAATAACTAGTCCTTTAATTGCCACAACTAACATTAATGGAAAAAGTGCCGTACAACCAAACAGTAATAAAAATACTTTGACGCGGTCTAGCGATCTTTTATGGCGTCTAGGTTTAATCAGCCATCGAATTCCCAAAAATGCCAAACTTAGTAGTACTACTAACAAAGTTGCCTGAAACCATTTGGAGTCCCAAACATGAATTACAAGAGGTAATTTATTCAGGGTGCGAGCGCATAAACTTGAATCAAACATTTAGGTTAGTAATGTCAGCAATTTTTTTCAGGCTACTGTGTGCGTCCGTATCAGTTCTAACGTCTGCGATTTTTTTTGATAAACACCCTCCGCAGGTGGGCATCATGCATGACTTCTCCGTCTTAGTAGCCTCAGATTAGATAAAGGTAGAGCTATATGGGTGTTTGGCAAGTTGATTTTTATCGCCGTCCGCTACGGGATGCTGATGGGGAGATGCTGTGGGAGTTATTGATTTGTGACGCAACACGTCACTTTACCTATGATGGCTTATGCCCCCAGGCGTCCGTCAATACTGGTTGGCTGGTATCTCAGTTGCAGAACGCAGCGAGTGCAACTGGGTTGCCGGATGTCCTTCAAGTGTTTCGACCCCAGTCCTTAAGTCTACTCACCTTAGCCGGACAACAATTGGGCATTCAAGTAGAAGCAACACGACACACCTCAGCTTTGAAGCAATGGTTAAAGGAGCGGGCATCGCAATACAAGCACCAGGATAATTACACGGGTGAGGATTACAACCCCATTGCCCTCGACAAGCCGCCCCCGATGCCTCTGCCAGAAAACCTTTGGGGAGAGCAATGGCGATTTGCTACACTGCCTGCGGGTAATCTTGAGGAAGCATTTGCAGAACGTCCGATACCAATTTTGCAGATGCCAAAGTTTCTTTTACCACTGAATCTCGGCTTGGCGTCAACTGTAACCGTACCCGGTGTGGTGATATATGGTGGACGACAGTCAATGCAACTAGCGCGTTGGCTTGAGAATGTCCAACCCGTGGCACTAAATTACATCACTGGTGCGCCCGACGGTCTCATACTAGAAGCTGGGTTAGTCGAGCGATGGGTTGTTGCCACGTTTGAGGATAAAGAGGTTGCCACCGCTGCCCAAACGTATGAGCAACGTAAGCCGATAAGTCGAGGCTTGCATTTTTTGCTAGTGCAGCCCGATGATTCGGGAATGACCTATACGGGTTTTTGGCTATTGGGGGAGGAGTAATTGGGTTAGCGATCGCCTTAACGCTACAATCTGCTCTAGACTACTGCTCGATTAACTAACATCGTAGAGCTTCACCACACCTCAAACCTATGTATTAATATTTAATTAAATTAGCTAATAACGAAGTTCAGGAATAATTTTTGCAATTATTTAACCAACCCAGCAACGCCTTTTTTGTCTTTTAATCAGTCGTAAATCCTCCCTTATCTAATATCAGATTTCTTAAATATTTTTTGTATAGAATAATACTTCCATATACTGAGTAGCCTCCAGAACAATAAGATAAACTAAGTATCTCACTGGCTCTGGAGGAGTTCGTTAATTGTTTAGATTAGTGCAGATGGAGTTGATCTAAGAAACGAACTCCAACAAAGATCGCCTTAGATTTCAGACCCCCCTTTAGCTTCGGCACCCATTGGTAATACCGCACCTCGTAGGAAATCGATTTGTTGACTAAACTCCATTGCCTCGATTTGCGCTAACAAGTCTTTTCCTTGCTGGGGCATTTCATAACCGGGAGGCATGGGAATAATCGTAGCGCTTTCCATACCTTGGGCTAATAAGTACCAAAAAGCTAACTTAGTTTCAGGGCTTAGAGAACCATACTCGCGGCTAATCAGAGTGTCAGCATTTGAAGCAATGTCGCGCTGGACTTGCAACTGTTCTTCATGAGGCAGTTCCTTGACTTGATTAAATAAGCCTTCAGCAATTTCAATGCCAGAAGCCCCGGGTGCAGCTGGCGTGATCGAGCTACCGAGCTTGGTATACACAAACCAGAGCAACGCTAGTTGGTCGTCTACGCTCAAGCCTTTAAACGCTTCTTTTCCTTGGTCGTAGCTACTTTTGTCGGCGGTAAATGTCATAGAAATCTGATAAATGAATCAACACCTTGCAACCGTAACAAACTGTAACGATGGCTTAAACTTACCAAAGACATAGGTGAGTAACTCTACCGCAGACAGAGGAAACCTCATCCTCAAAGTAGTGAAAAGGAGGGTGCAGGGATCGAGAGGTGTCAAGAGTGAGTAGACGTTTAGAAGGTAAGGTAGCGATTGTTACCGGAGCTGGTACGGGTATTGGAGAGGCGATCGCTCATAAGTTTGCCAAAGAAGGAGCCACAGTCGTCGTCAACGGGCTGGCAAGCGACCCAATTAATGATGTAGCCGAGTCGATTAAGCAATACGGCGGCGAAGCGATCGCTTATGCAGGCGATGTCGCCGAAGAATCTCATGCCCAAGCTTGCGTTCAAGCTGCGATAGACCAATTCGGGCGTCTAGACGTTCTCGTGAATAACGCGGGTGTCTTCCTAGTAACGGCTGAGATGCAAGATTACCCGATAGATGCTTTCGACCAAACCATTAGGAATAACATCCGTTCTGCGTTCCTGATGACCAAGTACGCCCTGCCGCATCTGCAAAAAACACAGGGCAACATCGTCGCAACAGGTTCCGAGGCAGGCTTCAACGGGTTAGCCCAAAACTGTCCTTACGGAGGCACAAAAGGCTGGATGCATTCCTTTATCAAGGGTGTTGCCGTTGAGCAAGCCAAGTATGGAGTCCGTGCCAACTGTTTCTGTCCTGGCCCAATTGATACGGCCTGGACTCATAAGGAAACGGGTCCAATGGACGGCGAAATGGAGGAGATGCTGATTAATGCCACCCCATTGGCACGACGTGGCACACCAGAGGAAATGGCAAATATTTGTGCTTTTCTTGCCTCCGACGAAGCCAGCTACGTCACCGGGGTGCTATGGCTTGCTGATGGCGGTATCACGGTTGCCAAAGGAGCCATTGGTCAACAAACACCAGAGTCGCTACGCACAGCACCACAGGGTGAACTACGCCTCGATCACTCGCAAGAGGGGTTAGAGAACAAAGAAGTTCAAACAATTAGTTAGTCGAGTTAAAGACTGGGCATTGGGCAGAAGACGAACCCTCGACCATGAATTGACGAAGTAATCCACCCAAACTACTTGAGGAAATTAAGGACATGACATCAGGACAAGAGATCGTTCCCAACGATCCCCACGACAGCAGTGAAGGAAGTAGCGTCAGTGATGCTGAACGTTGGGGAACCTTAATTGGTGGCGGCGCAATGGTGCTTTTAGGTCTTAGGCAAGGTTCTTTAAGGGGTGCGCTTACAGCTCTTGCAGGTGGAGGGCTAATTTATCGCGGAGTAACAGCACAAACTGGCATTCAGGACAAACTCGGCATGAACGACAGCATTAGGGTTGAAAAGACTGTAACAATCAGCAACAAATCCCCGGAAGAACTTTATCAATTCTGGCGCAACTTTGAGAACCTGCCACGCTTTATGAAGCATCTCAAGCACGTTAGTGTTACTAACGATAAGCGATCGCATTGGATTGCCACTGCCCCAATGGGTGCAAGCGTGGAATGGGATGCAGAAATCATCAACGAACAAGAGAACCGCTTAATTGCTTGGGCATCTGTTGAAGGTGCAGACATTGACAATTCCGGCTTTGTGCGGTTTCAACCCGCACCTGGTAATCGAGGGACTGAGGTCAAGGTTGTAATTGAATACAACCCCCCCGGAGGAGCTGTTACAGCCACGCTTGCCAAACTCTTCGGCGAAGAACCCAAACAACAAGTTGGAGATGATCTGCGCCGCTTCAAGATGCTGATGGAAGCTAGCGAGATTGCCACCACAGAAGGTCAACCCTCTGGTCGCAAATAGTCATTAGTCTTTTGTCCCTTAGCAATGACTAATGACCAATGACTAATAACCAAGGACGATTCACAAATGAAAGCGGTCTGTTGGCACGGCGCGAATGATGTGCGGGTTGAAACCGTACCCGACCCAAAAATCCTCAACCCCCGCGACGCCATTATCAAAATTACATCCACAGCAATCTGCGGCTCGGATTTGCATATTTATGACGGCTATATCCCCACCATGCAACCCGGGGATATTATCGGTCACGAGTTCATGGGTGAAGTGGTTGAGGTTGGGAGTGGCGTCGGTAATTTAAAAGTAGGCGATCGCGTTGTTGTCCCTTCCACTATTGGATGCGGTCACTGTAACTACTGCAAACACGATCAGTGGTCACTGTGCGACAACTCCAACCCGAATGCCTTCATGGAAGAAGCGCTGTTCGGTCATGTCACCTCAGCCATTTACGGCTACTCTCACTTATTCGGCGGCTATGCAGGCGCTCAAGCCGAGTACATTCGCGTACCCTTTGCTGATGTCGGCGTTGTCAAAGTTCCCAAAGACTTATCTGATGAGCAATTATTGTTCATCTCCGATGCCATCCCCACGGGTTACATGGGTGCAGAATTGTGCGATATTCAACCGGGCGATACGGTAGCCGTTTGGGGTTGTGGTGCGGTCGGACAGTTCGCCATGATTAGCGCCTATCTGCTAGGTGCAGAGCGGGTTATCGCTATTGACCGCTTCCCCGAACGATTAGAAATGGCACACAAATACGCCAAAGCGGAAGTCATCAACTACGAAGAAGTTGATGCAGGCGAAGCCCTCAAAGAAATGACGGGTGGACGCGGTCCCGACTGCTGCATTGATGCTGTGGGACTAGAAGCGCATGGCATGGGGGTTGAAGGCTTTTACGACAAAGCCAAGCAAGCCGTGCGCCTGGAAACTGACCGCGCTCACGTTTTGCGGCAAATGATGGTAGCTTGCCGCAAGGGAGGAACACTCTCAATCATGGGTGTTTACAGTGGCTTCATCGACAAACTGCCCTTTGGTGCAGCCTTCAACAAAGGCTTGACCTTTAGGATGGGTCAAATGCACGGTCAGAAGTACATGAAGATGTTGCTAGAGCGCGTCTTAAATGGCGAACTCGATCCATCTTTCGTTGTCACTCATCGCTTACCGCTAGATGAAGCCAAGTACGGCTATGAAATTTTTAAGAACAAAAACGACAAGTGTATCAAGGTTGTTCTGAAACCTTGACGTTGATTTTTGATTTCTGAAACCCCTGACTTTAAAACCTTTCTGGAGTATTTCAATGAACCGAGTAATTTCCTGGCTGAGAAATGTTTTTGCGCGCGTAATCCTCACACTTTCCATAGTAGGGATTGCATTTTTGCTGAATATAACCGTAGGTTTCGATAATTCGTCTCAAGCTCAAGCTAAACCTTTGACACCTGAAGCGACTCAGTACGAAGTAGATGGTGAAGAGAATCCCTTTAAAGCCGAACAGGAAGCTGGCAAAGAGAATCTTCAAGATACGGCTAACAGACTCTTTGCAGAAAATAAAAAGCCCCAAGATGCTCCCGAAATCACTAAAGAAATTGGAGAGAACCTGAATAAGCCTGCCAGGGAGACTAAGCAAAAAGCTGAAGGAGTGCTTGACACAATCAAAGAAAAATTAAATCTCGATCAACCTATTTATCCCGGCACAAAAGAATTCGTAAATGACGTTCAAGACAATATTCAGGAAACAGCTAAAGGTGCAAAACAGGCAGTGGAGAATGCTGCTCCTTGAACACTACCCTTTAAAATCTCGACGGCCGACCTCTTGCCCTAAGGAGAATCAATAATGAAAGCTGTTTGCTGGCATGGAGCGAACGATGTACGGGTTGATACGGTGCCCGATCCGAAGATTATCAACCCACGCGATGCCATTATCAAAATTACGTCAACGGCAATTTGTGGTTCCGATCTACATATTTATGACGGTTTCATCCCCACGATGGAATCGGGCGACATCCTTGGTCATGAATTTATGGGGGAAGTCGTTGAATTAGGTAGTGCCGTCAAGAACGTACAAATAGGCGATCGCGTTGTTGTCCCCTTCACGATTTCCTGCGGTAGCTGCTTCTTCTGCAACCGCGATTTATGGTCGCTGTGCGATAACTCCAACCCGAACGCTTGGATGGCGGAAAAACTGTACGGTCATTCACCAGCAGGGTTATTTGGCTACTCTCACTTATTCGGTGGATATGCTGGGGGTCAAGCGGAATATGCACGAGTGCCGTTTGCAGATGTCGGCTTGTTCAAGATTCCCGAAGGACTGACAGACGAGCAAGTTCTATTTCTTACCGATATCTTTCCCACTGGCTATATGGCAGCCGAAAACTGCCATATCAAACCCGGTGATATCGTCGCTGTCTGGGGTTGTGGCCCAGTCGGGCAGTTCGCCATCAAGAGCGCTTATATGCTAGGTGCTGAACGTGTGATTGCCATTGACCGAATTCCTGAACGCTTGCAAATGGCTAAGGAACAATGCGGTGCAGAAGTCCTTAACTATGAAGAAGTTGAGGTGGGCGAAGCACTTAAAGAAATGACAGGCGGGCGGGGTCCTGATGCGTGTCTCGATGCTGTAGGGATGGAAGCCCACGGTACGGATGCAATGGCATTTTACGATAAAGCCAAGCAAGCGGTGCGGATGGAAACAGATCGACCTACTGCACTGCGGCAAGTTATGGTCGCCTGCGGCAAAGGTGGTCATGTGTCACTGGCGGGGGTTTACGGCGGCTTCCTCGACAAGATACCGATGGGCGCAGCTTTTAACAAAGGCTTAACGTTCAAGATGGGACAAACGCACGTCCATAGATACCTGCATCCATTACTCGAACGCATCCAGAATGGCGAGATTGACCCCTCGTTCGTGATTACGCACAAGATGAGCTTGGAAGAGGCCCCGAAAGGGTACGAAATTTTCAAACACAAGAAAGACAACTGCATCAAGGTTGTGCTCAAGCCTTAAGTTGAACTTTTCTGAAACAAGAGGAAAACACCATGCCTGATACCAGTGTCAAAAAAGTCAATTCTGAATATTCACCGAAGGGTGAGCTAGGTCAAAAGTATCTCGCTTCAGGCAAGACAGTTTCGATGCGCCTTTGGCAAGATGAACAGCCTAATGAAGCTAAAGAGCCAGCTAGACGGGATTATGAAACAGTTGGCTACGTAATCGACGGTCGTGCTGAGTTGCACCTTGAAGGTCAAATGGTTTTGCTAGAGCCAGGAGACTCATGGGTAGTGCCAAAGGGAGCGTCCCACACCTATAAAATTCTGGAACCTTTTACAGCCGTTGAGGCAACCAGCCCACCCGCGCAAGTTCACGGGCGCGATGAGGCTTGAGGGTTAACAACAGTTAATTGAAGGTGTTACCTCTTAGGAGGTAGCACCTTTTAATTTATCTGGTAAGTTACACAGAACAATGACTTCTGTTGTTATCGCTACGGCTAGCCTATTAATGCCTGAGCAACGTAGCCTGCATAAACCATTTTGAGCTACGCCTCTTAGCGGACTTCCGGTCTAATCTTCATGCCGAGACCCAAGGTCGATTGCAGGCTGTGCGATTGTATGAGATGTCAAATGACCGAGGGGTAAAAGATACGCTCAGTTTCTTAATTGCCCGCGATACGATGCATCAAAACCAGTGGTTAGCCGCAATTGAAGAGTTGCAAGCTGATGGACTAGAGACAACGCCAGTTCCGAGTTCCTTCCCACAGGAATTGGAGAAGTCTGAAGTCGCCTATCAATTCTTGAACTGATCTGAGGGTGAGGAAAGTTCTCAAGGTCGCTGGGCTAAGGGTCGTTCAATGGACGGCAAAGGGGAGTTCGAGTATGTAGCGAATCCTCAACCCCAAGGACCGGAAGTAGAACCACCGCAAGCCAACCCATCATTGCACGGCACAGGTAAAACACCGCAGGCTCAGAGCTAGCGTTTGTGAAGAAAAAGAGATTCTAGAGATCTAAAGGATTTGGCAAAATCCCCTGCTGTGAACCCTTCAAAATGGTGAATGCAGCAGGGGATTTGGCTAGCAGTGTAAGCGGCAAAAGTAGACACATTGAGCTTAATTAGATAGAACTGAGGCGTTGTTGAGTTAGTGTCCCTTGCCGATAAGTGGGCTATTTTCCGGTTGATGGAGAAAAGATCTTGCACATGAACAACGCTGTTAGCCTAAGAAACTTGATATTCAAGGTTGCTGTATGTAGCCTATCCTTTACTGCCCCAAGGGTAGTAGCCAGCAACGGCATTACTGAAGTAAGAAATGATTTAGGATTTCAATGCTCGAAGTCTCGTTCCCAATCCAACCTGACTTCAGAAAGAGTAAGCAAGACGAACAACAAAGACAGTATGCAAGTGATTCTTGATGACAACGCCCAGGTAGAAAAGGTGGCGGACGGCTTCGATTTTATCGAGGGACCGGTTTGGTATCCGAAAGGCTTCCTACTCTTTAGTGATATTCCCGCTAATACTATCTATCGATGGACGCCCAATGAAAAACCAGGTGTGTTTCGCCAGCCTTCTGGAAATGCCAATGGCAACACCCTAGACCGGGAGGGACGCTTAATCACGGCTGAACATAGCAATCGTCGCGTATCACGCACGCTTGCAGACGGTACGGTTGTTACAGTGGCGAGTCAGTATGAAGGTAAGCGACTCAACAGCCCGAATGATGTTGTGGTTAAATCAGATGGCAGTATCTACTTCACTGACCCCCCCTATGGTATCAAGTCGGAGCAAGAGGAACTGGGTTTCTACGGTGTCTATCGCATTGCACCGGATGGAAAGCTGACCCTACTGGTTCGGGATTTTGTGCGTCCCAATGGCATCGCCTTTTCGCCGGATGAGAAAAAACTGTATGTAAATGATTCAGAAAAAGGTCATATTCGTGTCTTCGATGTAAAACCGGACGGCACATTAGAAAACGGACAGATTTTTTCAGAACTGAAAGACCCTAATAAAAACGGTGTACCAGATGGCATGAAGGTAGACGTAGAGGGGAATGTTTACAGCACTGGACCGGGGGGCGTGTGGGTTTTCTCTCCGTCAGGCAACTTGTTGGGCACGATTGAAGTGCCTGAGGTGACTACTAACCTCGCTTGGGGTCTTAGCGTTAGTGAAGTGGGGCGGGTTAGCGCACAAGCGCCTGCGCCGGAAAATCGCGAGTACAAAACGCTCTACATTACAGCGAACAAGAGCCTTTACCGTATCCGCCTCAAAATCCCAGGTGTGCGACCTGGCGAAATGGGGAGATAACCAAAGCAAAATTGCCGATTACGCTTGATGAGCGGGTGATTCGGGTGAAGGGACGATTTTTCTCACTTTACCGTCTTGCTTAGAGGTGACATAGAGTTCTCCCGCTTCGTCTATTCCAAAACGGGCATCAGTCCGTTTGTTACCTACGATTGCTAGAAAAGAGCGTTCTTTATTTCCCTCAAAGAGCCTGAGTTCTTTTATTGTTGCCTGTTTGCCATCAACGAGGTTATCGACAGGAACATGGAAAAACCGCCCATCACTGCCGAAGTCGGCAAACACATACTGACCGAATAATTCGGGAATGGCACTTCCTCGGTAAACAAATCCGCCGGCGATCGCAATTCCATAAAAGCCAGTCACCCCTGGTGGTATCTCATGATCGTATTGCGCAACGGGGTAGGTGTAATGAAAATCCCGATCATTATCAGGTAATTTATAAAGGACGTTTTCGTTGTCTTTCTTGATACGCCAAGTGCCTTCGCGCCTCGACCAGCCGTAATTGGCTCCTTTCTTGCCGAGATTCACTTCTTCAATAAAAGCCTGACCCGTATCGACAATCAGCATTTTGCGATCGCTCCCAGTATCCCAACTGAAACGATGAGGATTGCGCAGTCCGTATGCCCAGATTTCACCCAGCGTTTTCGGATCGCCATCGTTAACCAAAGGATTGTCAGAAGGGATACCATATTTCCTATTGGCGCTGTTATCACCCAACGGATCGACGCGCAGAAATTTTCCTAGTGGCGTACCCAGATCCTGTGCATTATCTAGGGGGTCTGTATGACTTACAGGAAAACCGTCACTGCCGCCATCCGCTTGGGCGATGTAAAGCATTCCATAATCGGCATCGCCAAGTTTGGCATTGGCATTAAAAGCTAATTGCCCGGTATTGTGATCTGGGTACGGCTGCTCGATGCGAAGTATCTCCCGCACTTTTCCGGAAAACGTATTAGCGGCAGGGTTGATCGCCGTCCACTCGCGAATCACATCGTGGTGAGAACTTTCTATCCTCTGACCTTTATTGTTAACAATTATTTTAGTAACTGGGAAATCAGGCGTTCCGGTATTTTTATCTTCGCTGTCTACCGTGTAAAAAATTCCATTTTTGGCAAATTCTGGATGAAAAGCAAAATATGAAAAGCCCTGTTGTCCGGATTCATCGTGAAAACCTGCACCCACTAAATCTTTAAGATCCATGTAAACTGTGGCAGTGCGGTCAATAATCACATAGAGCTTGCCGCGCATATCGTTGACGAATAATCGCCCACTACCATCCCCAGAGGGACTTAGTAGGTTCAATCGAGCGAATCGGTTCTCGTCGCCGCTTCCACTGTCGGGAATTTGCACAACGTCTTCTAATCCAATTGAGATTTTCGACTTTTCAATCGCTTCAGGAATCGGGTTTTTTGTGATCTGGGCAGAAGAAATAATGGCAAAAGCAACTGTTACGGTAAGGACAGCACAAACCCAATAAAGGAAGGTGGCTTTCTTCATAAAGTTGACTTTGGCAAGAGGTCTATTCATTTTGAGTAACAGCAAAGGAAAACTTGCCAGCCGCGTCTTCAACAAAGATTACCCGCCAGGACGTTTTGGGACACTGTACGCTGAAGCCAGTTGGCTGAATTTTGACTGCTCCTGTGATCTAGGAGATGTTGTTTGAATTAGGCGAACAATATCTTAGCTTTTTGTAACGGTTTTCTACTTATATTGCAGATAATGAATCCTGTGCTAGGATGTAGGAGAGAATAAATTCGGTTACAACGTTTGTTTCTAGTATTGATAGGCACCTTCCTTTTAGTCTTGACAGAGTTATCTCCGAAATCTAACTCTCTACACACCTCTGATTTGGGAGACAATCTATGTCAATTTATGTAGGCAACTTATCCTACGAAGTAACGCAAGAAGACCTTAATGCTGCTTTTGCAGAATATGGTTCTGTCAAGCGAGTTCAGCTACCCACCGACCGTGAAACAGGTCGTATGCGCGGCTTTGCTTTTGTGGAAATGGGTACAGAGACTGAAGAAGCGGCTGCCATTGATGCACTTGATGGTGCTGAATGGATGGGTCGTGACCTGAAAGTTAATAAAGCAAAACCTCGTGAAGACAGAGGTTCATTTGGTGGTGGGAACCGAGGCGGTGGCGGTGGCGGTGGCAACCGTAACCGCTACTAAGGTCAAAGGCTCGCAAGAGTTTTAGCCCCAGCAACTAAATTCAATGAAAAGGCTTAAGCCCAAATGCTTAAGCCTTTTCTATTGGAGGTTGGAGAGAGGATGACGGTTTACTCCCTCCTAACTACTCTCTCTTAGACTGGAACAACCTGAAGAATCAGTGTTCGTTTATCACAAGACTGGACTTTGCCAACTTGAACTAAATCGGCGACAATGCGGTCTAGCAGTTCGGCCGCGCGATCGCGATGTTGATTTTCTCTACCGCGTAACTGAATTTGAAATTTAACGGAATCGCCTTTGCCTAACCATTCCACAGCTCTATGGATGCGTAAGCTGTAATCCGATTTGCCGACGTTGGGACGAAGCTTAACTTCCTTGAGTGTGGGTTGAGCACTCTGGTGCTGGCGTTTTTTCTGTTGGTACTGATGCTTTCCGTAATCCAAAATCTTTGCCACTGGAGCATCTTTGCTGTCGGATACCACCACAAGATCAAGTCCTGCCGTCTCAGCTAGTTGTAGAGCATAGCGGGTATCGGTCAACCCACAGTTGTTGTTCTCTTGGTCAATCAAAAGAACCTGCGCCGACTTGATGTGATGGTTAATCAGTTGTTTGGAAGCGATAATGATTTCCTCTTAGACTCAATGTTCTACTACTAGGGTAACCTTTACTAGCTAACTATGCACCCTTGGAGTGAGAGGCGATCTCTAGTGATGGGTTTCTTGGGGAAATTAAATTCTGTCGTTACAAACAGCCTCTAAGATGCGCCACAAGCCGCTCCAGGATTAGGAGGCAGGGGAAGAGAAGGTATTTCGATAGGACCCGGATCGGTTACAGCAGGGGGAGAGGGGGGAGGCGGAGGTGTTTCACTAAAAATAGGAGCGGTTTCAACGGCAAAGTAAGAGTAGTCATAACCGCCATTACCATCAGAGACTTGTAGACCAATTTGATAGCTGCCTGGGTCGGTAAAAGACCACTGTCCGCTCTCTCCCGTGTAGTCATCGAATAAGCCGTCTCCATTCAAATCCCAATTGTAGGTCAGCAGATCATTGATGCCTGGGTCGGTTGCGGTGGCTGTAAAATCAAACAAACTGCCGACTTGAACGGCTAAGTTCTGAGTAATACTGGCGATAGTTGGAGCGACGTTCAAAACCCGTAGCATTTTAGTAATGATATTACTGAAAGCACCATCTTTATCCTGTGCTACACCTTCAAAGGTATAGGTACCCACATCGTAAAACGTACCTAAGTTGGCGAAAGCCGAACGGGTTCCGGACGTATCTAGATCAATGCCAATCGGATTGCCATTGACAAAAAACGTTTCCGAATCAGCTCCCGGATCGGTAGCCAACAATCGTCCAAATATCGATTCACCTTGACGGATGATGATCTTTGAAAGTTGGAAATTAGCCAGTGTGGGAGCGACGTTTAGGACGGTTAGCGTCTTGCTAACGGGAAGACTATACTTACCGTTTTCATCCCTTGCCAGCGCTGTATAAGTATATTCACCGTTATCAGGAAAAAGACCCAAGTCTGCGTTAATCGAACGGATTCCCGATCGCCTAAAATCAGTACCGAGATTTTGTCCGTCGAGGAAGAAGGCGATCGCATTTTCACCCGGTTGTGTAGCAAACAACGTTGTAGATGCCGATTCACCTTCGTTAATAATGGGTAGAGAGAAATCGACAGTTGGTGGGGTATTTCTCGCCACTGGATCTTTCGGCTTAACAGGGTCGTCGATGCTGCCCGTATCGGTATCCGCACGGAATTTCATCATTCCCGTAAATCCGCTAGTCCAATACAGTGATAGCTTGCCGAAGAGGTCTCCTTGTGAGGTGTCTATAACTTCAGAGTAAGCACTAGCATTTGGACTGAGTCCAACTAGAGTTTGAAATCCCCAACCATCTGCTGAACCCGGTGTAATTACCTTTTCTGCGACATTGTCAAAAACACTGTTGCCAGGAATTGCATCGATAACTAAGGATGTAATGGCTTGACCTGTATTGCTAAAAGTCCACGGTGCATCGAAACTATTACCTGCTTCGGTTAGAGACCAACCACTACCAAAAGCACCTCCAGAAATATTGCTTGTACTTTGCCAAATGGCAGTCTCAGAAGTGCCATCTACGAAACTAGCCGTTACTTGTATCCCAGCCATCATATCCCCAGTAGTTGTAAAGCCAGTAAGGGTTGTTGCCTGTGCTGGGATTGCCGCTGTTCCTAGAAGCATAAGTGTTGCTCCAAGAATGCGAGTTGATTGGTTTTTAAACAAAGAGCTGCTCATAGAACCTATTGCCGCTGTAAGGGTAGATGTTGAGGATATATCTTGAGATGTAAGATGCTACAAAGTGTTCCTACATTTGACACCTAACAGCCCAACTGGAGCTTAGGAACACTAAAGGACACAACCGCGATCACATTTTTTTCGACTATTGCAACCCTCAATTCCCCAATTAGTAAATTGGTATCAAGAGTCTCTGTAGATTTTTTTTCACTCTACTCTACGGGAATGCTATGCTGACGCTTCCCGGTGCGCTCTTCACAGTTTCTTCACTCTTCTGAGAAATATCTCAGTTCAATATGCAACACCTAACGCCAAATTAACTAGTTTTCTACTATTGAGCCAAGCTAATTTAGCGTATGGTGGAGCGCTACTCTACAGACGGCACGGGTGGTTCCTCTTTGATGCGGCGGATGGGCAAATTGGCAATCAATGCCGTTGCCCGGTCGTTACTCTCCAAGGAAAACTCCAACCCATCCGTGTCAATTTCCACGTAACGAGAGACGACTTCCAGGATTTCAGTACGCATCGACTCAATCATTTGTGGGGTGAGGTCTGCCCGGTCGTGAGCAATTACGAGTTGAAGGCGGCGTTTGACTTCCGCGCGACTGTTGCGGACACCAGCCCCAGGAAAAAGTCGTTCTAGAAGTTCGCTAATCATGGAGTTTGTCTCGGTGAATATGCGCTTACACAAGAGAGGAATGGTAGGAGTCGAGTAGCGAGTTGCTTTAAAATTCTGAACTTCAACGTTAACCCCGGAACAGGCGGCGGATGCGGTTGAAGAAATTGTCATAGTCCGCCATCAGGTCGAGGAAGGGAACCTTCTCGCCGTCTAAGCGCCTTGCGATGTTGTTTATTGCCATTGCTGGCAGGGAAATGTTCTCGGCTAAAACTAAGGGTTCGCCCCGGTTGCTGGAGACAATAACGCGCTCATCGTCGGGGACGACGCCAATCAGGGGGATGGCAAGCAGTTCTTGGACATCCTGGACGGACATCATCTGCTCCGCTTGCACCATTCCTGGCTTCAGTCGATTGACAATCAGGTGGATGCGTTTGATGCCTTGAGCTTCCAGTAAGCCCACAACTCGGTCGGCATCGCGCACAGCAGCAATTTCTGGAGTGGTGACAATTAAGGCTTCCTGGGCGGCGGCGATCGCATTTTGAAAGCCCATTTCAATTCCGGCTGGGCTGTCGATTATAACGTAATCGTATTTTTGGGTTAACGCCCCCACTAGCTTTTTCATTTGGTCGGGGCTTACGGATTCCTTGCTGCGGCTTTGGGCAGCGGGTAACAGTACCACGCCCTCTTGCCGCTTATCTTTCACCAAAGCCTGCTCTAGGCGACATTGACCTGCCAGAACCTCAAGGGCTGTATAGACTACCCGATTTTCTAGCCCTAACAGCAAATCCAAGTTTCTCAGACCAAAATCCGCATCGACTAGGGCGACTTTATGACCCAAACGAGCGATCGCCATTCCTAAATTAGCCGTAACAGTACTTTTACCCACCCCTCCTTTGCCGGAGGTGATAACAATAATGCGACTCATGAATTCAACGACAAGTGGGTTTTAGAAAAATCAGTAGCTCTAGCAATCCGAATTCCTTCCGGTGTTACATACGCCACCTCAGGATAAAACTGGCTTGGTGGCGTCCCCGGTGCCCTGGCTACAGCATTAGCAATCCGTAGTTGGGTGGGTTCCATTTGGAGTGCCATAATCCGACAGTTTCGATTGCCGTTAGCACCTGCATGAGCAACCCCCCGCAAACGACCCCAGACGAAGATATCTCCGGCGGCAACTACTTCACCACCTGGATTTAAGTCTCCTAATATAACAATAGTGCCAGGATGGCGAATCTCAACACCCGAACGGACAGTTATTTGCAAATATAGCGGTTCTGCAAGTAACTCAGCAGGTTCTTTGGGGGTGTGATTGAGAGAACACGTGGGGGGCTGTTGCTCCACTGAATAACCTGCGGCTGCCGCCGCTACAGCGGTTTGTCGTCGGCTGGTGTAAACCTGCAGTAGCTGTAGCTGAACTTCAGTTAGAGCATCTGCGATCGCCTGTAACTTCTGTCCGTCCAACAATCGGTCTTGAGCCATCAGGCGCACGGTTGTCTGTGCTTGCCAAAAGCGCTCCCCAGCATTGAGCCGATGCTTCAACTGCTGCCATAAATCGAACCAACTAGCCGCACCAGGCGTTTCTGCTTCTGGCGGCAAGATTAACAGGAGCCGTTCCCCTTCACTTTTCAGGCGGACTTGGATCTGGCTATCTACTATAGAATCGCTTACCGAGTCGCTTGGGGGATCTATTGGAACTTGTATTTGTTGGGCAGAATCAGAAGTCATGCAACGACAGGTTAAAGGTCGGCAAACGAAATAACTATCACGACATCGTACCCTATGAGCCAGTCCCGGTCGAGAACTCACACAATTTTTGCACGGGATGTCCCTCGCTTCCCCTAGTTCCTCATAAATATTCTTTGAGTGGAAAGGAAGAAGAAGAGGATTGCGATCGCTGAGTGGAAAAACTCACTAGGCTAGATGGTTGACTGGTTAAAAGAACTGAGCCATCAGGCAATATCGCCCCACCAAAGTCGGCTCCCGTCAGGTTTGCCCCCTGCAAGTCGGCTCCTTGTAAGTCGGCTCCCCGCAGGTTAGCTCCCTGCAAGTTTGCCCCCCGGAGATTTGCCCAAATCAGCTCTGCCCTCCGTAAGTTTGCCCCAGTTAGGTCGGCCTTACTCAAATTTACTTTTGTTAGGTTAGCTCTCTCTAGTACAGTGCGCTCAAGCTTGGCACCACTCAAGTCTGCCCCACTTAGGTCTACTCCACTCAGGATTTGGTAACTCAGGTTGAGTCCGCGAAAATCGCGTTCTCCTTCTGCATACTGATTCAGCAGTTGCTC
>JALYGX010000185.1 GCA_030776905.1 Cyanobacteriota bacterium
CGTCCCAGAACCAACACCACCCGTCCCAGAACCAACACCACCCGTCCCAGAACCAACACCAGGGCCGGAACCAACACCAACACCGGAACCAACACCCGCGCTAACACCAGCGCCCGAACCAACACCAACACCAACACCAGCCCCAACATCTGAGGCACTAATTATTGACGATTTATTAAGCCGAGATTTTGCTCAAGATTTTGCACTAAGTCGGGCAAAACGCATCACTCTAGCTGAGGCACGTCAGACTCTACAGAAAATAGAGAACGCTACTGGTATAAAACCAGCGCTTATCTATGCCGTGTTTGTTCCGGCAACCATCACTCCAGTTCCCGCTTCTGAGCAAAGTCAAAGTCAAGAGTCTTTGGGTAAATCTCAACTTTCCCTATTGCGTTCTCCAAATGCCCAACAGAGCGATCGCCTGGAACTTTTGCTGATAACAGCAGGTAGCAACCCGATCCGTAAGTCAGTTAACGCCACCAGAGGCGAAGTCAAACAGATGGTGAGGCAATTTCGCCAGAGAGTCACTGGTTTGTCCGACCGTCGCGGCTATCTTCCTCCAGCCCAAAAAATGTATCGGTGGCTTTTAGCTCCTCTAGAACAAGACTTACAGCAGCTAGGTATCGAGAATCTGGTTTATATCATGGACACAGAGTTACGCAGTATCCCCCTAGCCGCCCTGCACGATGGCAACAAGTTCATTATTGAGCGATATAGTGTCGGCTTGATGCCTAGCCTGAGCCTCACTGATAATCGCTACACCAATCTCAGGAATGTTCAGTTGCTGGCAATGGGAGCTAGTCAGTTTAGCGACAAAAGTCCCTTACCAGCAGTGCCAATAGAGCTATCACAGATTACCCAAATCTGGAACGGTAAATCTTTCCTCAATCAAGACTTTACTTTGGAAAACCTGAAGTTGCAGCAGGCGCATTCCCCCTTTGGCATTCTTCACCTAGCAACTCATGCCGAATTTGTAGCAGGGAAACCGACTAACTCTTACATTCAGTTAACAGATACTAAGCTAACTTTTGACAAAATGCGGACTTTGGGATGGAATAAGTCGTCAGTAGAGTTGTTAGTTCTTTCTGCCTGTCGCACAGCATTAGGAGATGAAGAGGTTCAGTTAGGCTTTGCTGGGTTAGCACTGCAAGCAGGAGTGAAGTCAGCATTGGCAAGTCTGTGGTACGTCAGTGACCAAGGAACACTGGGGTTAATAACGGAATTTTACCAGCAGCTACGCCAAGCACCCATTAAGGCAGAGGCTCTACGACAAGCGCAGGTGGCAATGCTGCGAGGTCAGGTGCGTTTGGAAGGAGGGAAGTTGCTTACCCCTGAGGGAGAGTCTTTCTTGTCTCCAGAGTTAGGCAGATGGGCAGATCAAGATTTGTCCCACCCTTTTTACTGGGCAGGCTTCACAATAGTGGGTAATCCCTGGTAAAGGCTTCGTTTTGTATCCAGTAAATGATTGCTGATGCTGTCAATTTCCTTCTTCAATCGGTACAACAATCGGTACAACTTCACCAGCGATCGCTTCGTTAGCAAGCTGTTCCAGACGAAGAGATTTTAATAGGTTACGCCAAGCTTGAGAACGCTCGTTGCTCTTAGCTAAATCAGTTGGAGCATCGTACCAAATGCCGTTTTCAACGTAGAGGTTGATGCGTTGCTCCAATGTAGCTGTCTTCAACTGGCTTTCCAAAGCAGGCATATCAACTCTTTGCACGATTCCTGTATGCAAAACGTTAGGGAGTTCCCATATCTCCTGATTGGGTGATTCAGATGTCTCCTGAGATGCACAAGAAAGTGTAAAATTCCAGCGATACTGTTTATTCTTCTCTAGAGGTTTTTCTGTGGTTGGGATACTAACGCTGACAAAACCAGGTGTATTAGGCAGCCTGACATAAGTCTGATATAAAGTATTACCTTGTTGATCTTCTATGGAAAACTTTCCAGAGCTGACGCTACTAGTTTTATAAGGAATATAAAACCAAAAAGTTGGATGTTCAGTAAGCGTGTATCCAGAAAATCCAGATTTATCAACAGGCAACAATGGAGTAAAAGGTGTGCCCGTCGTATTCTCACACGGACCACGGGTTCCAGCTGGTTGCCGCTCTGGAGGGCTACCATCAACTGGTGGTGGTGGCGGCTCAGAGACGCCAGTTCCCGTTGGAATTAGTGGTTTTGGACGATCAGTAACTGGTGGCGGTGGCGGGTCAGAGACGCCTTGTAGGCTTGAACTGAGCTGTGCCTGTGCTATTTGGAGACAACTTGTAATCTCAATAAGTGCTAATGCGATCGCTAAGGCTAATTTCATCTTAATCATGAAGATTTAAGGAACTTTCAAGGAATAAACCATTCCTAGTTAAGCTGTAAACCAAGACTGTAATCCAGTATTAACGTGACGGAGCTGGCTCCCGTTCTGGAGGATTATCATCGACTGGTGGTGGTGGCGGGTCACAGGTGGCTTGTAAGCTGGGGCTGAACCGCGCTTGTGCTATTTCCAAACAATATATAGTTTGAATAAGTGCCAAGACGAGGGCTAGTGTCATCCTAATCATGATTCACACATAAAGACATTTACTGGGGTTGTTGAACCTGAAAGGCCCTGTAGGCAACGAGACCTCCGCTAATAGCAACTAATGCGAAGGCTGACGGAACCAGGGGTAACAAACTGCCTTTTGTCAACAGAAAAATAAAGCAAATCCCATATAAGGTAATGATGGCTACTCCGCCAGTGAATCCTAAGCCTAGTGGTGATGATCGAAAGTGCCAAGTAAATATCCCTCCAACCAGAGACCAAGCCCAGACCCAAAGAACATCCCCCCAAAAAGGCAAGAATTCTAGTAAAGGGCGTTTATCCTCAACAGCGCTGATAAGTTGACTCACCATGTGAGCGTGGAGAAATAAACCTCGTATATGCTGATTATAAGGTGTATTGAAATCATCTTTAATAATTGGGTCAGTGACACCAATGAGAATGATTTTGTCCTTCACAAAATCAGGCTTAACTTGATTTGTTAAAATAGATGTGAGTGTAACTTGATCGGCAACTTCTTTGAGCAATTGGTTTGAGCGATAATTGAGTAGTAATTGGAAGCCTTGGGTTCCTACTTCTTGATGGTAAAAACCTGTGTGATCTTCTAATTTTTTAAAGACTTTTGACCCAATCTGCCATTGATTCTTTGTAATAAAATGGAACGAGTTTCCTTTTGCTTTTAGATAACGAAATGCTAGCTGAAAGCTGAGGGCATAGAAGGTGGAACAGGGGGATGCCGCAGGTGGCTTCATAGCCAAGAGATGGCGGCGGGAGATGTCATCTGGGTCGTTTACAGTATCACTAAATCCCAGTTGTCCTTCTGACACTCCAGTTGGAGGTGCAACACCTTGAGGAACTCTAGTAGAAGGGACTACACATATAGGAATGATGCGATCGCTCTTCTGCAAGTATTTAACTAAATCGGCACGACCCTCACCATGTGGTCGATCGCGATAGAAGTCTAAGCCAATAACTCGCGGTTGATGCTCCTCAAGTTTTTTCAACAACCGCAGCACAGTTCGATCATGTAGCGGATACTCACCGCCCAATTTTTTAATATCCTCAGCGGTTATTTTGACAATCAACAGGCGAGGATCGGGTTTCTCCGCTGGACGTAGCTGCATCATCTGGTCGAAAGCTGTCAGTTCCCAGGACTGCAATAGACCAACCGATCGCATCCCCATCACAAAACCAGTGACAACCACACTGGCTAGCAGCACTTTCAGCAAACCCCTCCACGGACCCTGGCGTAGAGGTGTCGGGGGAACCGACACAGGAGCCTCTGGTTGCGGTTCTTGCTCTTTGAGCAACTCCTTCCAAGTCGGCGGCGCTTTTGCTGGATTCTGAAAAATCACTGGCAGCCAACTGGCACAAGGAAATTTACTTTCCAACCCCTGCAACCGTTCCCGTGCTTCCCGTGCCGCGAGATACAAAGGCTTACCACCTGCAAAAGCTTTGAGAAAATACTTCAAAAATTTTTGGGCGACCTCGTCCGGCACCATCTCCCGCATGACAATCATTTGAGGAATATGCAAATCCTCCAGTTGCCGTGCCAGTCCTAACCCGTCACACGAGTTAAAAATTGCGAGTTTTAAACCCTGTTCAACGGCTCTTCTTAAGGCATACGACAGTTGATCAATCGTCAAGTAATCGGTTTGATTGATATAAATTCGGCCTGTTTGCGCCTTTGTCTCGCTATGTCCGGCGAAAAAGATGATGTCCCACGGGTGTTCCGATAGCTGGTCATCGATTTCTTCGTGGTTCGGTTCGACTAAAAAAACCGTTTCTGCATTGGGTAAATTTTCTAGTAGCTGCCGATCTGCATCAATATCAATGCCCTGGCTATGACCCAGAATCGCCAGGATTCTGATGGTTGCTCTGGGGGTTGCTGGGCTTAATTTTTGGCGTTGTACAATCCTTGTCGCACTCAGCGCCACTTCAGCCTTTGGGTAACGCTCAAAAAAATCCCACAGATGCCAGGGAAGCTTCTGTAGGTACTCATCATCAGTGCGAATCAAGAACCGAATGACTTCATCTCGGTTTAATTCTTCTCGTAAACTCCTGTCGATAGGACGAAACGGCTCAGAGTTAAGCCACGCTCTCAGGAGCGATCGCAGTTCTGTCGCTGATTCCTGGCATTCCTGGAACCAGTCGTTGACGGAACCATCGTAAACGATTTCCTGGGGCGTGATTCGATAAGCACCTCCGATGCGGCGATATCGTTCCTGCCAATGATCTTGTACATGAGTGGCTAACTCTGGCTGTGGAGGTAAGTACCCAGTTATTTCTATCTCAGGGTATGAATTGTTGACGTTTTCGACCCTTCGGTAGCCAATTCTACTCTCGCGATCACCTTCTGAGCTAATTGTTAAAGTGACCCAAAAGCCCTGCTGAAACAAATCACCATCTAGCTTTAGGACAACTAACTTTCCCATAATAGATCCCTAGGTCTTGCCACAGTTCCTCTTAGATTAGAAAGTTTTCCGCAAAACTGACATCACCCAAAGCTATCTTGACTCCGAAACTTTCTCCCACCTCGCCGCTAAACTTTAATTTAATACTCTTAGTGCTTCTGGCTTCAGCTTGCATCACCGCATTTTCATCTTTATCCAACACCATTAGCTTTAAATCTTCTGGCAGAAAGCTTTTGCCGCCTCCGGGATAGACCTCAACCCAGATATTCATTTTTGAGGAGGCTATTGGTTCCAGCTTAACGAATAAAGCCACTTGCTCATCCACTTGCTCCAAGCTATATAGCTTACCTCTTTTAACCCCAGATTCTGGATTCTTCCGTACAGGGGTTATTGTAGCGGGGACCCCTCTGAATCCGAACTGAGGTTGTGGTGGATTGAAAAGCGCTTCTACTGTCTCCCAACCGACATCAAAGACATTGTGTAGCCACTGACTTAGCTGAACCCGCTCTTTAACAGGTTGCCGTTGCTTGAGTTGACGGATATGTTCTGGCAAATCTTCGAGCGGCTTGAGCAGACTCAGAGGTAACTCAGACTTTTTCACCTCTTTTACAAATCCTACCAGCGTTGCTTCCCTTAATGATTCATTCAACTGCACCGCTACATACCCAATTCGATCTTCCCAAACTTCTGGTGGAACATAACAGTTTTGAGAATCTGGTAAGACTGGTCTACACTCCAGTTTTCCCAGGTTTTTTACTGGCAAATCAGCAACATCTAACAGCGTCTGCATTACAGGGTTTGAACTATCAGTGTTTTCTAATTCAGTCTCAACTCCCAGGCACTGCAAGTAAAAATTAACAGCATATACTGCCAAAGCATTGAGATAAACCTGTTTAGCTTTCTGAGGATTAGATGTGTGAGCTATAAGCTGTTTTGCTCTTAAATGAGCTTCCACAGCTAACGTAACTCTGAAGGTCAAAGGTTCCATTGTTTGGTTCATGATTGATTAGTGTCCCTTAGTATTGATATGAATTTTACAAATATTCTCTGAATTCAGGAGCAAACTTTTTACAACTCCGCTGAAAAAAACTACTAAGAGTTGGAATTTTAATTTCCAATTCTGTAGCAATTTCTTCCCAACTTTTCCCAGAGATTGTTGCTAAAGCAATATCTCTAAAGTTAGCCTTTGGACAATTCCTTATGTGTTCATTTTTAAACAGGTTTTTAGCATCATCTTCCAAGCATTGCCTAAGTATTTCCGAAAAACTAGCTTGAGGTTCTGGTTGGGCAATGTCTTCTAAGTCTGCTAGTGTAGGTATTTCCGGGCAGCTCTGCTTTTTGAGGTTGGTGTAATATTTTAACACCATTTTATCTAACCGAAAATTTACCCAAGTGATAAACCTAGTTTCTATATTTTTTTTAGAATCATAAGGTTTATAAGTGTCAATTTTTTGGCAAACATAGACCAAGGTTTGATTAACTGCCTCCTCATAAATTAGCTCATAAAAATTAGGGGGTAATATCCATCGATGGGGACGGCAAAGCCTACCGGATAGCACAAGGGCATTCACTAGCTCTATTAAAGCCTGTTGTCGGGATTCAGTATTGGGTGGATGCTGTTTGGCTTCTAGTGCCAGCTTTTTGAGTTGAGTATCATTTAGTACCTCTCTGAAAGCAGAACTACGCAGCCAATTTGCCCATTCTCTGATTGAAGAACAACACTCTGGTGTGTACTTATCAAGTTCCCGCTCAAGATCGTGCAAAAGTTGCTGTTGTAGTTGTTGGTAAATTTCCTGGTAAACACCAGATAGAGGTTGACTTCCATAACGGCAAATTTTGCGCGCTCGCAATATCTCATCCACTAATTGAATGAGAGCTTTCTGCCGTTCCTCACTCTGGGGAGGGTACTGTTTAGCCTCTGTAACTAACTGTTCCAGTCGCCGATCCATTGTCTTGATAGCACTAGTGTTAGTGCAGCCTGTTAACACAGTATTCGCCACGCATTTTCACCTTGTTTCTTAAAGAAACCCTGGGAGTTGTGATTATCAAACCCCCAGGTTGTATCTGATGAACCTAGGTTGTAACCCTCAGCGGTATCAGGAGCGTCTATAAATCACTCCTCCTAGGCACTTATCAGTTATGCGTACTGTTACAAAACTTAATCTTTGAGATTTTGCATAAAAGTCCAGCTTTGGGAGGAGTGAAAAGTAGTAAGGCGATCGGCGGGAGTTGATGCCGTTAGTAAAGCAAGCGTTAGCTCCAGCCAATCGCAACTTGAAACGCTATTTAAAGTTAATGGCAAGCGATCGCAATTAATATCTATCGATTCACGCGATTGAACAGCCAAAGTGAAGCAGCGATGCCGACAAAATGGGCAGCAATGGTATTAGTATTTGCCTGGACGACAAATAAATCCAATGGCTGCACAAACCGATTGAGATCCAGTGTTCCCAAGCCTAAAGCACCTTGCGGTTGAGACAAAGACTTCGCCAAGATGCTGCCGACGATCGCTTGCGCTCCCACAATGGTCAATAACATTCCTACTAAATTAACAATCAGTCCCAGTCTGATGATTTGCAGGGTATCTGCTTTGCTGGGTCGCCCTGCTGCATTTGACTCTAGCAGCTCTTTGGAAATGCGAGTGTAACGGAACGCAAAATAAGCACCCACACCCAGCGTCACCAGTCCACAGATAGCGAAAAAGATACCAAATCCTGTTCCCTGGTTATTTCCTTGGGCAGCTTGGCGACCGACACTACCGCTGATGCTCGCAAACACCAAAATCAGACCAGAAATGACCCCTAGAATTAACTGGAGCCAGAAGGAAACCCCACCGAAGGTGCGTAGCGTAAAGGCAACTCGCTGGAGGGCAGGAGGGAGTGAAGACATTTCAGGCTTTTCTCGCATCGGGGCTAGAAGCTCTCATTAAAACCTATCTCAATTCATTTTCTCAGCTTTACTGGCTCAATGTGGTGCTTTCCATCAGTTAAAGACATAAAAGTGCCCCGCTGACTCCTACTTGTTCTCCAGTTCGATTCGGCTATACTTGAGGCGCTTGTTCTCTTGTGTGCCGTTGTACTACCGCATCTCGTTCCAGGGTAAGAAAAAATCGTGTTTTAAACGGTTAGCTATCTCAGGGTAGTTTCTTTTCACATTAGTTTGGGAAAACTAGTCTAGACGACGAGCCTTAAGCTGAAGAACACGATTTTCTTCAAAAAATGTAAAAAGTGAGAACTTTTAACTCAAGCAACTCGTCGTCTTGAAAGACCGCAGAATCGGGGTAGCAAGTCTAGCTTCTCCTGCCGTCTGCTATTTCTTTGCAGCCGAGTTGAAGAGGAAAGAGGAAACACAACGATGGAGCGTATGAGACCAACTTGGAGACAGCGTTTATCCTACGCAACTTGTGCCATTGCTTTGGTCTGCACTTTATCCGCCTACAAAAGCAGTGTCAGCCCCAATCCATTATCGGCAGCTCAACAGCACTGGAAGGCGATCGCTTCGGAAAATCCAGAGCTTTTAGCCAGTCGGTATAGCGATCGTGCCGTTTTAGAACGCTCCTATGGTGTTTTGGATGTAGACGAAGTTTATCAGGGTCAGTCAATTTACTCCGCTTGGCAAAAATTCTTCTCGCAGTACCAAATCAAGGACTTCCAGGTTGTCAAACAACAACAACGCGATCGCCGTGTTGAAGCTCAAATTGAAATCACCGCCAAGTCTAGTCGGGGGCCCGTCGTGATTTTATCAATGTCTTACCAGGTGCAATTTGATCGAACTGGCAAAATCATCAAGGAAGTGTGGCACACGAACCCTGAAGTAAAGGTGTGAGTGATTACCCTCATCTACCTCATCTAACAGATTTTTTCAGGTATGACTGAGTACACATAAATGAACGGCATGGACTTGCCACGACCTAGGAACGCAAAAGTATACGGAATACCAGTCCACAAGTCAGTAAATAAAGATCGATGCTTTCAACCTTATGTCCAACTCAGTCTTCAGGGAAGGGAAGAATATCTACTATGCAATTAACCTTGGAGATAGTAAGGGTGCTATTGGACAGAGTTTTGGGTGGCTTCGCTAAAATTGATCGTGATTATTCAGCTGTGTTGCATCTGAATTGGGCGAACCAACAAGTGATTTACACCCAACTCATGGCTTTCACGCTATAAAGTGTGAGGGCGATTAACCAGCAGAGGTTGCTCGCTTTTAGAGCGGATACACTGCGTGTAGCGTTCTCTCCAATCGGCTCTTATACTCCCCCGCTCGACAACGCTTTAAGACGCAGCGTGCCGGATGATTCGAGAAAAATGAGTAAAGGGGATGTATAAGGCTGAATTGGTATGAGTTTTTAGGGGTGCTGAAGCGATCGTTAGTTTCAGGAAAACTTTCCCATTCAAATCCGGTTGGCTGGGATATTCAGCGAGCTATGCAGATGAAATTTGAGGATATCTATCAGTTTTTTCAAGACCCCCCTCCCAATTACCTCAACAAGGAATTAGCAGTATGTTACGTTCTCTCCGTTTTGTTGCAAGGAGAATCCTATGGAACACAACTGATCCAACAACTGGAACAGGATTACCCAACCTATCGCCTCTCTGACACGGTTCTCTACAGCGCATTGAAGTTCCTTGAAGATGCAGAGGCAATCTCAGGGTACTGGAGAAAAGTGGAAGGACGAGGACGACCTCGCAGGATGTATCAAATTCGCCAGGAGTGGCGAGAACAAGCTCAGGAACTTGCCAGCTTTTGGCGAGGCTATATGACCCAAGACAGCAAAGCTATGTAATAGCTTCTTGCACAAAAGAGCAGGCTCTTTGTCGAGCTTGTTCTCAGGGCAAGGGAAACGCCAATCTAGCAGCTGCGTTCCATGACGCATTGGTATCGGAGAAGTTTCTCCCCAACAAGCTGCTAGCGATTGATTAATGGCCATAGCGGAGAATTTGATTCTACCAAGTCTTGTTCTCCAGCAAAGACTCGTGCGGGCAAGGGACTGCTGAGAGGAAACACTCGTCATTGGCTGTTAGGGCTTAACAAATCGTAAAATATTAGCCTATGCTGCATATCTTAACCAAAAGTCTGTGAGTACACCCATTCTTGCTTCTACATTTCTGCTGACACTGTTGTTGGCAGTAGGTTTATTGTTTTTCATCCGAGCTTCTGTTAAAGACCGAACGCAACAAGTGGGACTGATTGCACAAGAATCAGAAGAATCCCTTCTCACTCGCTTGCAGCAATATTTTGACCAAAGAGCTTACCGAGTGGCAGCGGTTGATGCCGCCACTAATCAAGTCACATTCCAAGGCTTTGTTCGACCGAGTTGGTGGTTAGCCATCTTTTTAACGGTACTAGCCGCCTGTGGCCTTCTTTGCTTGTCCCTAGTTCTTTCGGTGCTGTACCCAACGCTTAGTAACATTTTTCTGGGATTAGTTCTACTATCACCAGCAGCAGGAGTTTTCTATTGGAAAAAAGCAGGACGAAACGAGCAGGTTTCCCTAAAAGTCGAAGCCGTACCTACTCAAGAAATGGCTACCCAAACTCTCATTACCGTTACTGCCCATCGCGATGAACTCAGAGAGCTGCAACAGGCTTTAAAGCTTAAACCAGCTGTTGAACGTTCAACTGATTAACAACCAATAGATTAACCCTACTCCAGCTCTTGGCACTTGAGTAGGGTTATATAAAAGCGCTTGTCACCAAGTTTTATCGGTGATGGCTCAGCGGCTAGGAACCGCCACTACAGCCTTTTCTACGGGAGAGTCGAGTATCCGTAGACTGGGAAACAGAAAATGATTCTCTTCGACGTATTGGGCACCAAATAGCCCTTTTTCTGCCCAGAAGTAGCGGTCTGTAGTATGTTCATTTCGCTTGACTAGCAGCAAAGCTGGTGGAAGTATTCCTGTTGATTGAATATACTTTCGTGCTGCTGTGACCGGTTTATCTTCACCGCTTTCGAGATTATACTGAGGCACGTGCTCCAGAATCTTGCGCCCTTCTTGGCGGCGGCGACTTTTGCGCTTGCGTCTTCTTGCCAACCTCTTTACCTCCTCTTTATGCTGACAGTTGTAATGTTAGTTACAAAAGCCGTCGAAAGTATATCGGGTTGAGTTCAAAATATCAATCTCTCTTCACATATCGAAACAAAATGCTCAAAGGCTTTACTGTAAAGCTGAAGACGATGTGAGAAAGGGCTGAAAAGGAGAAGTTTTCCATCAAAATCTATACTGTACTTTACAGAAAGTAAACGGTAGTTTACACAGCGTAATACCTAGCGATCGCATTTTAAGAGTGTCAGTGCAAAGACACAAAGCTGGCGAGAGATAGTATAGGCTAACACTAATCAGTCTGAAGTTTAACCCGCTTCCCTCTCGTAGTGTTAGCATTGGCTCTCTTCTTCCTTTGGTAGTTGAATTAAGAAGTCATAGTCAGTTTGATAACTAGTTAGACATGATAGAAAGGAAGCCGATGGCGGTTTCTAGCGAAGAACAAAGTTTCAGATTACTCATCCTAACCTCATGTTCATTCCTGCCAGTTCAGAATTTGTTGCCCTGTGTAAATCGCAGGTGGCAGTATTAACTCAAGCTTTGGGAGCTGCTTTGAGTGCTGTGTACTTAACAGAAGAACTGGTAGAGGGGGTTGAGCCTAAGCTAATTCCTGTAGTGGTTTATCCTGAGGCAACAGTAGTTTGGGAAGAGGATGATACTGACCGGGTATTGCCCCAGCAGATCGGTAAGGTTAACAAAATTCCTCGATTATTGAGAGCAGCACCTCGGTTGCTTCCTCAAGCTTCTGGTAATGACCCACAGACGGGTTCAACGTCAGCAGAGTGGAAAGAAAATTTCTTCTTACAGCAGCAGCGCCAAATTGTTTTGCCCCTGATTCATGAAGGTGTGGTGATGGGGTTGTTAGTGACGGCGCGTGACGACCGACCGTGGAATGAGAAAGAAAAGGCGACAATTGAACGAATTGCTCGGACTTTGGCGATCGCTTACATGATCGAGCAGCGTCGAGCTTGGTCTGATCAGCAGTTGACTCAAGCTAGGCTATTTCAATCCCAACAGCGCGATCGCCTAGATGACTTGCTGCATCAATTTCGCAATCCTTTAACGGCTTTACGAACCTTTGGCAAGCTATTGCTCAAGCGTTTGCGACCTGGGGATAAAAATCATGAAGTAGCTTCGAGTATTGTGCGAGAAAGCGATCGCCTACAAGAGTTGCTGCAACAGTTCGATGCCTGTCTAGAGCTAACGGCAAACGATACAGTACCACTGACACTAACAGCCGCGCCTATACTGGAGACTTCCCAAGGACCGACGACTAACTCCCAACCCGGAGCAACCGGGGACAACCACGGGGCAACCCCGGAGCGATTGCCCTTATTAGCTGGCAATGCTGATACGTTGGAATCAATTTCGGTCACGGCTGTCTTAGAACCACTTTTAGTTTCCGCCAAGGCGATCGCTCAAGAACGTAATCTGGAGTTACAAGCAGAAATTCCTACTGATTTGCCACAGGTGCAAGGGAATGCTAAAGCGTTACGGGAGGTATTGAGTAATCTTATCGATAATGCCTTAAAGTACACCCCAGCAGGCGGAGGAATTAGTGTGCGAGTTGGGGAAAAGCGACCAACGTCTCGCGATGAAATATTAGCGAACTGCGCTAGCCTACCCTTCGGGAAGGGCTACGCCCAACAGCTTTTCCAACAAAGTACACAGCAGTGCTTGGCTATCGCAATTAGCGACACTGGGCCTGGAATTCCAGCCCAAGACTTAGAACATCTTTTTGAGCGGCATTATCGGGGCGTTCAGGCATCGACGACGATTCCGGGAAGCGGTTTAGGTTTGGCAATCGCTAAAGAGCTAATCGAACAAATGCAGGGGGAAATAGAAGTGTTTAGCCCAGCACAAACAGTCTGGACTAAACAAAATTCAGAAACTACAACTAGTAAGGCTCAAGACAATCTAGGGAAGGGAA
>JALYGX010000186.1 GCA_030776905.1 Cyanobacteriota bacterium
CATCAAAACACGATTATTCATAAAGATATTAAGCCACATAATATTCTAATCAACGAAAAAACTGCTCAGATTCGACTGATCGATTTTAGTATTTCATCCTGCCTGTCGAGGGAAAATCAAACTGTCAGTAATCCCAAGTTGATTGAAGGCACCCTTGCCTATATGTCACCGGAGCAAACTGGGAGGATGAACCGTGCAATTGACTACCGAACTGACTTTTACTCTTTAGGCGTCACCTTCTATGAAATGCTGACGGGACAACTGCCTTTTCAAGCTACTGACCCCCTGGAATTAGTTCACTGTCATATTGCTAAAACACCAGTACCGCCACAGGAGAGGGAGAGCATTCCCAAAGCCGTGTCAGATATTGTGATGAAACTTTTAGCCAAAATCGCTGAAGAAAGATATCAAAGTGCCTTGGGACTAAAAGCAGATTTAGAAGAATGTCTGAGAAGGCTGCAAGCCACTGGAAAAATCGAAGACTTCGCTATTGGGGAGCTAGATTTATACAGCCAATTTCTCATTCCGCAAAAACTTTACGGTCGCGAAAAAGAAGTCACTACTCTCATGGATGCCTTTGAACGAGTGACTAACCCTCCCCAAGCCCCCAAGGGCAGGCGAGGAGGAACTGAGATGATGTTAGTCAGCGGTTACTCAGGAATTGGTAAATCTTCCTTAGTGAATGAAATTCATAAACCCATCGTGCGCCAGCAAGGTTATTTCATTTCCGGTAAGTTTGACCAATTCAAGCGAAATATTCCCTATGTTTCATTAATTCAAGTTTTTCAAGAATTGATAGAGCAGTTACTAAGTGAAAGCCCTGAAAAACTAGGCGTTTGGAAAGCAAGTTTTTTAGAAATTTTGGGTCTTAATGGTCAGGTTATTATTGATGTTATTCCTGAACTTGAACGGATTGTTGGTTCTCAGCCGAAGGTTCCACAATTGGGACTGACTGAATCCCAAAACCGTTTCAATCGAGTCTTTCAACAATTCATTCATGTATTTCCAAAGAAAGAATACCCACTGGTTCTCTTTCTAGATGACTTGCAGTGGGCAGATTTAGCGTCCCTAAACTTAATTCAATGGCTTGCCTGTGACCTAGATAGTCAATATCTGTTACTGATTGGAGCGTATCGAGATAACTAAGTTAGTGCGACTCATCCGCTGATGTTGACTTTAGAGAAAATTCAAAAATTCGGTGTGATTGTCAAAAATATCGTCCTCCAACCTTTGCAGATTACTCATATTAACCAATTAATAAGCGATACTCTCTGGACGGACTTAGAAAAGTCAAAGCCATTGGCTGAGTTAGTGTTTAAGAAAACCCAGGGAAATCCTTTCTTTTTAACTCAGTTGCTCACCTCTCTCTACCAGGAAAAACTATTGTCTTTTAACTTCAGTGAAGGATGCTGGCAGTGGGACATTGATGGCTTGCAAGACATTGATATCTCCGAAAATGTTGTTGAATTGATGGTCAGCCAAATTCAAAAGCTGTCCCCGAAGACGCAGAAGGTCTTAAAATTAGCTGCTTGCATTGGGGATAAATTTACTTTAGATGTTTTAGCCATTGTCAACGAGAAATCTCAGTCAGAAACAGCAAAAGATTTGTGGGAAGCACTAGAAACAGGTTTGATCATACCCCTATCTGAGGCTTATAAGATTCCACTGATGCTTGACCTAGAAGCCTCAACTACTGGGCAGCTTGAGCCTTTAAAAGTTGGCTACAAGTTTTTGCATGACCGCGTACAACAAGCTGCTTATTGTCTTATCCCAGATTCGCTTCAAAAAGGAACTCATTTAAAAATCGGTCAGTTACTACTACAAAACACTCCAATTGAAGAGCGAAAAGAAAATATCTTTGCTTTGGTCAACCACCTGAATTATGCTGCCGACTTACTTACCTTAGAGTCGGAAAAATATGAGCTGGCTGAACTTAATCTAATAGCAGGACAAAAGGCAAAAGCCGCCACGGCATATGAGTCTGCTATCCGCTATCTAAAAGTGGGTTTGAGCCTATTGACAGCTTCTAGCTGGCATCAGCACTATGAACTGATATTAGCCCTACACGAGGAAGCAGCGGAAGCCGCATTTCTTAGCGGTGACTTTGAGCAAATGGAGCAACTAGCTGAGGTAGTGCGAAACTGCGCCAAAAGGCAGCTAGACAAGATGAAGATTTATGAACTACGAATCAAAACTTGTGGAGTGCAAAGAAAACTACTCGAAGCGGTAAAGCTTGGTTTGCAAGTTTTGGAAATACTGGGAGTGCAACTCATTGAATCACCAACTCCATTAGATATCAAGCAAGCGCTCGAGGAAACAACAGCAAATTTAGCAGGAAAAGGAAGAGAAGATTTAATTAATCTGCCGCCAATGACGGATACGAACAAACTGGCAGCGTCTCGGCTTATAGCAAGTTTAGTTCCTGCGGCCTATCAATCGGCACCTGAATTATTTATCTTGATGGCAAGCCATCAAGTCAATTCATCAATACAACATGGAAACACTCCTTTTTCAGCGTGTGGATTTGCTGATTATGGAGTGATTTTCAGCGGGTTGTTACAAGATATTGAAGCGAGTTATAAATTCGGACAATTGGCTTTAAGTCTATTAAATCGTTTAGATACCCATGAGGTGAGAAGCCAGACTGTATTTAAAGTTTCAACCTTTATCATACATTGGAAACATCATATTAGAGAAACTTTACCACTTTTAGAAGAGGCTTACTCTAGTGGATTAGAATATGGAGATTTAGCACATACTGGATATTCAGCCAGTATGAAGTGTCAATATTCATTTTGGAGCGGTTCGGAGTTAAATAGCCTGGAGCAGGAAATGGCTAGATATAGTAAAGCGATCGCTCAAATTAATCAAGAAACTGCCCTAAAGTGGCATCAAATATTTCATCAGACCGTTTTAAACTTGCTGGGACAGGCTGAAAATTCTTGTCATTTAATTGGTGAAGTTTACAATGAAGAGCAATTATTATCCCTGCATATTCAGGCAAATGAGCGAACTTTAGTTCACTATGTATTTCTCAACAAATTAATCCTGTGTTACCTATTTGGTGATTTTTCTCAAGCTGTAGAAAATGCTACAAAAGCCGAGCAGTATTTAGACTCAGTAAGAGGATGGTTAGCTGTGCCAGCGTTTCATCTCTACGATTCCTTAGCACACCTAGCAATATATGCATCAGTGCCACACTCACAACAAGAACATCTCTTGAGTAGAGTAATGGATAACCAGGAAAAGATGCAAAAATGGGCAAATTATGCACCAATGAATTTCCAGCATAAATATGAGCTGGTGGAGGCCGAAAAAGCACGGATATTGGGTCAATATTGGCAAGCAATGGAATATTATGACCGAGCAATTTCTGGGGCTAAAGAGCAGGCCTATATTCAGGAAGAAGCGCTAGCCAATGAATTGGCAGCAAAGTTCTATTTTGAGTGTGGCAGAGAAAAGGTAGCTCAGGCTTATTTGAGTGATGCTTACTATGGATATATTCGCTGGGGAGCGACGGCAAAGGTCAAAGATTTAGAAACAAGATATCCTTACATCTTCTCTCAGACACCAAGTCCAGAAACTCAAGAAGGAGAGATGAATCGGTCAATTAGCTCTACGACTACAGCTAGTGTCGGTTCTCTGGATTTAGCTGCCGTTATAAAAGCCTCACAAACGATTTCTGGCGAAATCGTTCTCGGCAACTTGCTAACTAAATTGATGCGAAATGTCATCGAAAATGCTGGAGCCGAAATAGGATTTTTAATTTTAGAAAAAGCAGGACAGTTACTCATAGAAGCCTCAAGTATCGGGCAAGATGAGATAACTGTGCAACAATCTACAGCCGTAGAAAATAGTCAGCAGCTACCTCTAGCTGTTATCAATTATGTGCGAAGTACTCAGAAGAATATCGTACTGAACGACGCTACCCAAGAGGGAGAATTTACGACCGATAGCTATATCATTAATAAAAGACCAAAATCCATTTTATGTACGCCAATTGTCCATCAAGCTAAACTCATTGGCATCCTTTACTTAGAAAATAACTTAACCGCTGGCGCATTTACACCGGAGCGCTTGGAAGTTTTACAACTTTTATCTTCTCAAGCCGCAATCTCGATTGAAAATGCGCGTCTCTATAATGATTTAGAAGAATCTAACCGGACACTGGAAGCGAAAGTAAAAGAACGAACGCTGGAGTTAGAGGACAAAAATTTGCGCCTGCAACAGGAAATAGGCGAACGGCAAGCCGCGCTTCGCGAACGCCAACGCGCAGAAGAAGCCGCCGAAGCTGCCAATCGCGCCAAGAGTGAATTCCTAGCTAATATGAGCCACGAACTCCGCACTCCGCTCAATGGCATTTTAGGTTACACCCAAATCTTTAAAAAGTATAAAAATTTAACTGAGCAGCAAAAGAATGGTATCGGCATCATTCATCAGTGCGGCGAACACCTGCTGATGCTCATCAATGATATTTTAGACATCTCCAAAATTGAAGCCCGAAAAATGGAGCTTTACCCCAAAGAGTTTCATTTTCCTGAATTTCTGGAAGGCATTGCGGAAATTTGCCGTATCCGTGCCGAGCAAAAGGGTATCCAGTTAATTTACGAAACTTTTTCTCCCCTTCCCAACGCCATCCGAGCTGATGAGAAAAGGTTGCGGCAAGTTTTGATTAACTTACTTGGCAATGCCGTTAAGTTTACTGAAAAAGGGAGTATAACGTTCAAAGTAGGGTATCAGGAGGGGAAACTTCGGTTTCAGGTGGAAGATACAGGTATTGGCATTGCACCAGAGCAACTAGAAGAAATATTTTTGCCATTCCAGCAAGTGGGTGAGGAGAGTCGCAAGACCGAAGGAACGGGATTGGGGCTGGCAATTAGCCGTCAGTTAGTTGAGCTGATGGGTGCCTCACTGAAGGTCAAGAGCATTTTTGGTAAAGGGACTAGTTTCTGGTTTGATTTAGATTTACCGGAGGTTGCCTTTAGAGAGGATATCGCCAATGCTTGGAAACGCAATATTATCGGGTTCAAAGGTGACAAACGGAAAGTTTTAATCGTAGATGACAAGCCGGCAAATCGCTCAGTCTTGGTTAATCTGCTAGAGCCTTTAGGGTTTGATGTTATTGAAGCAATAAACGGCTTCGATGGGCTTAACAAAGCGTATGAGTTTAAACCTGATTTAATATTCATGGACTTAGTGATGCCTATACTGGACGGCTTTGAAGCCACCCGTCGCCTAAAGGTATCGCCCAGCCTAGCCGACGTAGTAGTGATTGCCATATCTGCTAGTGTTTTTGATTTCAATCAGCAGCAAAGTCAGGAAGTTGGTTGTAGCGGTTTTCTCCCTAAGCCATTCCGGGAAGCGGATCTTTTAGAACAATTGCGAGTTCACTTGGGGCTGGAATGGGTTTACGACAAGCCAATAGACGGAAAGCCAGAGGGAGAGGATGCCAAGCCTAATTCCACAACCCCCTGGCAGCACGTTAGTCTTGGCGTGACGCGAAGCGATCGCGACGAGGGAGCGTCAGCGTTCTCCCCAGGAGTAGCGGGACGAAGTCCAGTCCAGGGACAGCAAAATTCAAAATTGATTGCTCCACCTGCGGAGGAAATCGCTGCCTTGCTGGATTTGGCGATGAGAAATGACCTTAGAGGTATTGTCAAGCGAACTGCACAACTAGAAGAGTTGGATCAGCAATGGGTGCCGTTTACTACCCATCTACGTCAACTGGCGAAAGGTTTTAAAGGGAAACAAATCCGAGAATTTCTCAAACAATATTAAGAGGCTCGAATGAGTATTGATACTACTAACGAAGGTGTCATCTTAATCGTCGATGACACTTCTACCAATTTAGAGGTACTACTTGATGTTTTAGAGGATTCTGGCTTCAAAGTTTTGGTAGCTGAAGATGGCGAAAGTGCCATTGAGGGAGTTGAATACGCTCCACCCGACTTGATCTTGTTGGATGTACTAATGCCGGGAATGGACGGCTTTGAAACTTGCCGCCGCTTGAAAAGCAATCAAGCCACTCAAGATATTCCCGTCATTTTCATGACTGCCCTGAGCGAGACAGTGGATAAGGTCAGAGGATTAAGTCTGGGTGCGGTAGATTACATCACAAAGCCGCTTCAGCATGAAGAAGTTTTAGCCCGTGTTAAGCTCCATTTGAGCCTGCGAAACCTGACCAAGACACTAACAGAGCAAAATGTGCGTCTGGAACAGGAGATCTCTGAGCGCAAGCGAGCCGAAGCGGAACGGGAGCAAGCTTTTACAGCACTACAGCAAAGCGAAGCCCGGTTTAGGCGATTGGTTGAATCCAATATTATTGGGATCATTTTGGCAGACCTGAACGGCAACATTACAGACGCTAACGACGCCTTTCTAAAAATGGTGGGCTACACGCGCTCCGAACTGCTGAGAGGAGAGTTGCGCTGGGACAAAATGACTTCACCGGAATATCAACGTTTGGATCAAGAGGCGATCGCACAATTAATCAGTTCTGGAGTTTGTCATCCTTTCGAGAAGGCATACATTTGCAAAGATGGGAGCCGCCTTCCGGCACTGGTTGGTGGAGCACTGCTGGAACAGTCTCTAGCAAGCGCTGTCTGTTTTGTCCTGGACCTCAGTGAGCGCAAACAGGCGGAGCGGAAAATCCGCGAACAAGCTGCCCTGCTAGATATCACGACAGATGCGATTCTCGTTCGAGACTTAAGCAACCAAATCCAATATTGGAATCAAGGGGCTGAACATCTATATGGATGGAAGGCTCAAGAAGCGATCGGCAAGAATGCCAATAAACTTCTGTATCGACCGGAAGCGTCATCTCAACTGCAAAACAACCACAAAAGTCTGACTGAGTGTGGCTCATGGCAGGGTGAATTACACCAAGTCACGAAACAAGGTAAGAACATCATCGTTGCCAGTCGCTGGACATTGGTCTGTGATGATCAAGGGCAACCCAAATCCATCCTGACTGTCAACACCGATATTACAGAGAAAAAACAACTCGAAGCGCAGTTTCTCAGGGCACAACGCATGGAGAGTCTCGGCACCCTGGCAAGCGGCATCGCCCACGACCTTAACAATGCGCTGACACCCGTTATGATGACGACTCAACTACTACAACGAAAACTCCCCGATCAGCAGAGCCAAGAGTGGCTTTCTCTACTGGAAAAAAACGTAAAACGTGGAGCAGATTTAGTAAAACAAGTCTTGTCGTTTGCTCGCGGCATCGAAGGTAAGCGCACAACCCTGTCGGTGGAGCACTCGATCTCAGAAATTGAGAAGATTGCTAAACAGACATTTCCTAGAAACATTGAGATCCGCACCGATATCCCAAGACAAAACCTGTGGAATATCTCTGGCGATGCCACTCAATTACACCAAGTACTGATGAACCTCTGCGTTAATGCTCGCGATGCTATGCCAGAAGGCGGCATTTTGGAGATAGCGGTCAGCAATCTGTGGATTGATGAAAACTATGCCCGCATGCATATTGACGCTAATGTTGGTCCCTACATTGTTATTACTGTCTCCGATACGGGAATGGGAATCGAGAGTAAAGTACTCGATAGAATTTTTGAGCCATTCTTCACAACAAAAGAGCTGGGTAAAGGGACGGGGCTGGGTCTTTCAACCGCGATCGGAATCATCAAAAGTCATGGTGGTTTTGTGAACGTATCTAGCGAAGCCGGGAAAGGCACGCAGTTTAAGGTGTACTTACCCGTAACCCAGATTAGGAAGACAGATTCTCCGCCAGCAGGTCAACATGAATTACCAGTCGGGCATGGAGAATTAATTCTCGTAGTTGATGACGAAGATGCAATTTGTCAGATAACCAAAAGCTCATTAGAAACCTATGGCTATAAAGTTTTAATTGCTAGTGATGGCATTGAAGCGATCACGCTGTATACAGAGCATAAGCAAGAAATTAGTGTTGTGTTGCTCGATATGATGATGCCATGTATGGATGGTTCCAGTACTATTCGCGTGTTGCAAAAAATTGACCCGCAGGTCAAGATAATTGCCGTGAGCGGACTGGGATCAAATCCTAAAATGATTGAACTCATTGGTAAGGACATCAAAACC
>JALYGX010000187.1 GCA_030776905.1 Cyanobacteriota bacterium
GTTCCCAGATGAGGTGGAAATTCCGATCAATCCCAACATCCTCTACCGTCGGGAAATTGATTTGCTGGGCAGTTATAGTTCCTCTTATCGGCTGCAATCCTTAGCGGCTGATATTGTATTTAACCAGCGTATTGATGTTGATGCGTTGATTAGCGATCGCTATCCTCTCCAACAATTAGCCACTGCTGTCGAACAAGCGATCGCACCGACCTCTGATACTTACAAGATTTTGATCTATCCTCATGCCCCTGAGGCTTGAGGAGCCAAGACACAATCCCTTACCTCTAACAAAGATATTGGCGCAGCAGCACTTCAAGCTCATCAACGGCATAAGGCTTAGTTACATATTCATTGAAGCCTGCTGATAAGATGCGATCGCGGTCTTGTGGTCTTGCCATAGCCGTCACCGCAATTACCGGAATCCTGCTTGTCAGGGGATTCTGCCTCAGGCGGATGAAAACTTCCATGCCGTCCAAGTCAGGCAGCATCATATCGAGCAAGATTAGAGAGGGTTGGTAATTTAGTGCTAGGTCTAAAGCTGTCTGACCATCTGCCGCCGTAATAATCGTGCAATCAAGTTGCTCAACGACAAAGGCTAGCAGCAGTAAGTTGTCTTCATTATCATCTACAACTAGAACCAATGGCTGCCGGGTCGCAGGGCAATCGCTGCTCCCAAACGAGAGTTCCATATCCACGTTCTGCTCCAGGAAGTGCTAGGGAAAGCGAGACAATCCTCAATAGCAAGTGGACAAGGCACTCCCCAAGCGGCTAGGCGGCGCTTAACATAGACTGGCTTGTACTCGATATGCGCTGATTTTAAACGGATGTGTCTAATTGAGATTTGTCAAAAAAATAAATCTGTATAACAACATATTTTACTGGAAAATAACCAATATATGCAGATTTTGCTATAAATTGCCCAATAGTTCAGCCTTTCTAGCAAAAGCATTGAATTACATTTATTTATAGTGTCTTACTAAGAATCAGCTAGCAGAAGCAGATAAGACCTTATAGATTTAATTGTCGTGAATTAACACGAAACGACAAACCCAGCAAAGCGCTCATAATAGACCTCTTTAGGACTTATAGCGTTTTTCAAGTCAATGAAGTACAGATTGTTTGTAGGGGCGCATGGCGGTGCGCCCTTAGGTGTATTGCATTGAATCGAAAACTGCTAGATCAGAAAGAAAGCCGTCCTGGAAAAATGGGGCTTTCAACCCATTTTTTTGGTAAGGCTTCATGCAGGCGATCACTTTGTGTCAATGCGTAAATTCTATAAAATTAAACACTAGCCGCCTTAATCTGGAAACCTAAAAGCCGTCGGACAGGACCCACCTGCTGCTCAGACGGGAAGGTATCGGCAGCATAGGAGTTAATGCCGTAGAGATTTACTGAAAGGGTTTTACCATCAGCGCTAATATCCAGTGTGGCGTAGTTGAAGGTATCGGGGGAGAAAAAATCTACAGGTTGGCGCAGACTGTCTGCGTTGGGGTCTCCCTCGCGGAAAACATTCTGGAGTCCCGGAAAATTGGCATCCAAGCCGAGAGGGTCTATTCCTTTTGCATTTTGATCAACAACGAGTTTATCGGCTAACGACTTAATGTTGCTGAAGCTATGGTCAGTAATTTGATCAGGGCCACCCGCTCCAATCGGACCCGCCACAATTGTAAAAGTATTGGGAACGCGGGTCAGACTGGTAGGGTCGCTGGGATTAGCTAGGTAAGTCAGCTCGTTAATGCGGTTCTGGTGGTCGTCGGTGCTAAGAAAGATCACATTCTTAATCTGATTATCCGCAATAAACTTCAGCAGTTCATTACGTTCAGCTCGATAGCCACCGATCCAAGTTTTCCCGCTATCTTCTCCTCCCGCATCAATAGGAGAAGAAACGGCAACAATTTTCCAGGTTGTACCTGAAGTCTGGGCATCTTTAAGTATTTGTTTGAGCCAGTTGAGTTGAGTTGTCCCTAGCATTGTACGCTTTGGATTATCCGCACGGGGTCCGGTATCGTCAGCACCGGAGGCGGTTTTCATACGGATATCTCGATAAGAGCGATCGTCCACGTTGATGAAAATACTATTAGCACCCCACTGCTGAGAAAAATAGAGCTGTTGAGTTTTATCAGTACGGGGGTCATTTGGCGCAGAAATGAGCGTTTCGCGAATAGGCTGGTAGTCGTTGTACGCTTGCAGCAACGTCTTGAACCCATCGGTTTTGTTGATAAACGTGCCAGTTGTATTGACATCGTATTCAGGTTGAGTGGCATCAACCCCTTTACCCAAAGGTATTCCAGCCGGGGCACCGCCATTGATAAATTGTCTGTTACCCAGCTCGTGGTTATCGAGCAAAGTATAGTTTCCTTGAGAAGCGAAAAGAAGTTGTAGACTGGGAAAACCTCCTGGTGTAACGGGTTTTAGATTTTCGAGGTACTTGCGACGATAGTCAGCCAAGGCTTGTGTGGGACGCTCAAAAGGGTCAGCGGCTGACGGCGATAAGGCACTTTTCGTCTCGTACATCGTGTCCCCAAGGAAGACAAAGTAATCTAAATTGAGCTTGCTGAAGTCTTGGGTTGAGCCATAAGGTCGCCATTTCCCATCTGCATCGCCGCTAAAACCCATCCGAACCGCTACTTTCTTAGCTTTCTCGGTTTCCCCCTGCGGTGTTTTGAAAGTACCAACTGGACTGGTGCTGCCATCTGGGGCAACAAAGCGATAGTAATAGCGGGTGTTACCCCAAAGCCCTGGAACCTCTAGCTTCAGGGTATAGTCTCGCGCCTGGTTGGTTGCGCCAGTGAGGGAGTGTGTAATGGGTCTAAAGTTAGGATTGGTGGAAACCTGAGCGGTTAGAGTAGTGACAATGCCCTGTTTGGTCGTTGCATCCTCAGTACGAGTCCAGAGCATAGCACTGTCACTATAGGCGTCACCCGCTGCCACACCACTGTAGGTAATTGCTTCCTGAGTAGAACTTGGAGCGAAAATTGCTAATCCTCCTGTTTCCCATACCATTAGACACAAGGCTGACAGGAAACTGATTAGCAAAAATTTTCTTTTTTTCATCTGTCTTTGTAGTGAAATCTACAAACAGACTCTACTCTAAGAGCTAGCTTTGTGGCACTTCGATGGTATTAAGGATTACGTTTGATTTCGTCGGGTGGGTTAGCTCGACTCGTAACCCACCCAGCCTATAAATTTGAGAGATTGAAACCCTATTGTGGATCGAGGCGCAAGACAGCCATAAAAGCTTCTTGTGGGACATCGACAGTACCAACAGCTTTCATCCGCTTTTTACCTTTCGCCTGCTTCTGAAGCAGCTTCTTCTTACGGCTAATATCACCGCCGTAGCACTTAGCGAGAACGTCCTTGCGTAAAGCGGGAATGTGTTCGCTAGCGATGACTCGACTGCCAATGGAAGCTTGGATGGGAATTTTAAATTGATGACGGGGAATCAGTTCCTTGAGTTTTTCCACTAGGGCACGACCCACATGGTAGGCTTTGTCGCGATGGACAATCATTGCCAAAGAGTCAACCGCATCACCATTGATGAGAACATCCAGTTTAACAAGGGGGTTTTCTTGATAGCCGATGATGTTGTACTCCATGCTGGCATAACCGCGCGATCGCGATTTCAACTGATCGAAAAAGTCCGTTACGACTTCTGCTAATGGCAATTCGTAGATTAACGTCGTCCGCCCTTGGGTTAGATATTTCATATCCTTGAAAACGCCACGCCGCGTTTGGCATAGTTCCATTAGCGTGCCAACGTAGGTTTCCGGAGTAATCATCTCCACTTTGACGTAGGGTTCTTCGATTTGTTCTCGTTCCTGGGGGGGCGGTAAGGTGCTGGGATTATCGATTTCAAAAACTTCACCCCCGATAGTGGTTACTCGATAAACCACCGAAGGCGCTGTTGTAATTAAATCCAGATTGTATTCCCGCTCCAAGCGCTCCTGCACGATTTCCATGTGCAGCAATCCCAAAAAGCCACAGCGGAAGCCAAATCCCATTGCACTGGATGTTTCCGGTTCGTAGTTCAGTGCAGCATCATTCAGCTTTAGCTTCTCTAAAGCATCCCGCAAATCTCCATACTGGTCAGCGTCGATGGGGAACAAGCCACAAAATACCATCGGCTTGGCTTCAGCATAACCCGGCAAGGCGCTTGTAGCGGGGGCGGAGGCTAAGGTAATGGTATCGCCAACACGAGCATCTTCTACAGCTTTAATTGCCGCTGCTATGTAACCCACTTCACCCGCATGAAGTTCATTGACTTGGACTTGCGTGGGGGAAAGAACACCGAGTTCATCGATTTCGTACTGTTTACCCGATGCCATTAAGTGGACTTTATCGCCTTTTTTGACCGTTCCATCCACGACCCGGAAATATACAATGACACCTCGATAAGGGTCGTAGTAGCTGTCAAAAATCAACGCCCGTAGCGGTTGATTTACCGTATCCTTAGGTGAGGGAACTAGATGCACGATGGATTCTAGGATTTCATCGATTCCGATCCCTTCTTTTGCCGATGCCTTAATCGCACCACTACAATCAAGACCGATAATTTCCTCAATTTCACTGATTACCCGTTCAGGTTCTGCTCCGGGTAAGTCGATTTTATTTAAAACTGGGATAATTTCCAGATTGTGTTCGAGGGCTAAGTAAACATTAGCTAAAGTCTGTGCCTCGACGCCCTGAGAAGCATCTACAACCAATAGTGCGCCTTCACAGGCAACAAGCGATCGCGATACCTCATAGGAGAAATCCACATGACCTGGAGTATCGATTAGATTGAGGACATACTGCTCGCCATCACTGGCGGTGTAATTCATCCGCGCCGCTTGGAGCTTAATTGTAATCCCCCGTTCCCGTTCCAACTCCATGTTGTCTAGGAACTGTTCCTTCATCTCCCGGTCATTTACTGTACCAGTCGTCTGCAACAGGCGATCGGCTAAAGTGGATTTCCCGTGGTCAATGTGGGCGATGATTGAAAAATTGCGAATGCGAGAGACAGGAACGTCAGTCATAGCTATCGGGGGTGACAAAAGAGAACGGGAAAGCGCGAAGATTCAGTAGCACTTAATGTATTTTAATGTTTCTGTAACCGATGCGGGTGGCACTCTTAAGATGGGATAAGTTCTGCCTTAAAAAGTAGTAGCAGTCTTTGGGCTGGCGAGCCGCTCGAACGCTCGTCATCAATCGTTATCCTTGAAATGTAGATTGGGGACACTAACACCGCTTATGAATGATAATGCCGTACATCGAGAGCGTTTAGCTGACAAGGAAGAGATTTCAATCCACTTGGATTCAGACTTGGTAGACCAAATCAAGCATCTGACCAACGATCCGAGCAAAGTCATTGAAACGGCGATTCGTCAGTGGCTTAGAGGCGAACGCGAACGAGATGACGAACTAACCCGTACTTTAGAGCGCAATCCGCCCGTGCCGTTGCGAGGCGAATGGAACGATTGAGATCAAACAGGTCTAAGGAGTCTTACGTTGAAACTTTAGCTGAGGCTCCGAACCTTTAGAGTTGTATTGGTGTCTGATAGCTCTAGCTAATCCTTTTTTTTATGGCTTGCAGTTTCCAGGTCTCTTCTGATGACTGCTAATGTTAACCTACAATGTCCTCGATCTGGGTATACGGATATGGAATCTGCTACTGCACTAGGCAATTCTGGCTTTTTGCAGGGGCTAGGGTCCGAGCTTGTGTTTACTCAGGATGCATCCGGTCAGTACCGCTCTTTTTATTGGCAAAACGCTGAGCGATACGGTATCAAAAATGACCAAGTAGTTGGACTTCCCCTGACTGATACATTTTGTCCGATCGCGATCGAAGCGTATCGGGAGCAAATCCAGAGAATTTTGGAGCAGCGGACTCCAGAACGTTGCATCCATTCGTTTTGTTACCGAGAGCAATGCTTTCCGTTTGAGTTAGTCATCAGCCCGATTTTGCAAGCGGATGGCAAGGCCTCGACGGTGCTGGTGATGGGTCACCTTTTGGCGGAGGCATCGGTACAGACGGTGATTGACTCTCTGGTGCCTTTGAGTTTAGACCCAAATCAAAAACTGCTCACTCAAATTGCCCGAAAGATTCGCCGGACTCTCGATCTCGATACGATTTGGCAGCAAACGGTGAAAAGCTTGGGCAAAGCGCTACAAGTCAGTCGCTGCATAGTCTGCTCTTACAAACCAGATGCCCTAGAAGTCAAGGTGGAGGCAGAATTTTGCCAGAAGCCTTCTGAACCCATGCAGGGTAAACAGCTAAAACTCGAATCGCAGCCTAACTTGAGACAAGCGCTGTTTTGTCGGGAACCCGTGCTAATAGAGCAAAACGGCAGTTGTGAAACTCAGCCGCAGTCAGTGCTAGTGGTTTCAACCTGTTATCAGGACGAACCGAATGGTCTGATTAGTCTGGAACAATGCGATCGCCGCCGTCAATGGAGTGAAGCAGAAATCGAATTGGTGCGAGAACTAGCGGAACAAGTCGGAACCGCGATCGCTCATGGCACCCTCTATAAAGAGCTAGAACTAGCCAGCGAACGAGCAGAAGAAGCCTCGCGCCTCAAAAGTGAGTTCCTTGCCAACACGTCTCACGAGCTGCGAACTCCTCTCAATGGAATGCTAGGCTTTCTCAAGCTAGTCCTAGAAGGAATGGCAGACGATCCAGAAGAGCAACGGGAATTTATCCAAGAAGCTTATCGTTCTGCGATACATCTGCTCAACCTGATCAATGACATCCTCGATATTGCCAAAATCGAAGCTGGCAAAATGGAGCTTGAGCTTGGTCCAGTCAGGCTCAAAGAACTGATGAATGATGTCGAGGACTTTACCCGAAATCAGGCGCAACAAAAGAACCTCAGTCTCAATATCGAGTTACCTGATATCCGTGACGAAGTAATTTTGTACGGTAACTACCAACGGCTATTACAGGTGCTATTAAACCTGATTGGCAACGCTATCAAATTTACCCATGAAGGTGGAGTAACAATCAGCGCCGAGGTACTAAAGAAAAAAGTAACGTTTAAAGATCAAGAACTACCCGGATTAGTCAAAATTCGAGTAGCAGATACCGGAATTGGTGTCTCTCTTGATAAGCAAGACAAGCTGTTTCAATCCTTCAGCCAGGTGGATGGTTCCCGCACTCGCCAATATGGTGGTACTGGTTTAGGACTGGCAATTTCTCAAAGGCTGGTAGAAACAATGGGTGGGGTAGTTAACTTCTACAGTATGGGCGAAGGCTTGGGTTCAACAGTTACCTTCACTGTCCCACTATTTCAAGCTCCCTTGATGATTGCCGGTCAATCAAACGATTCTCTCTCTTGATTTATTGATTTAGTGGGTCATTTGTGATTTGTCTTTTAGTTAGCTAATGGCTAATTGACCAATGACGGCATTGACTAATTCTTGGTGAGCCATCACTACCCCAAAAGTTTTCCTAAACTAGAGAAGTTGATCAAATTAAAGATTTATGACAGAGCAAAAAAGCGCTCGCGAGTTGTTTCAGGCAGCCTACGAAAACCGCTACACATGGGATAAAAACTTCCCAGGCTACACGGCTGAGGTTCGGTTGCAGCAGGGTGATGAAGCCTATACGGGTACTATCCGCATCAATCCCGACCTAAGTGTGGAAGTGACTGGCGTAGACGACAAGAGCGCGAAAGACGATATTGTCAACCAGTTACGCGAAATTTCGATCCATCGCGTCCGCCGTACCTTTGAAGAGTCTCACAGCAAGAATACTTTTGAGTTTGGCGAAACCGATGAAACCGGAGCCGTTGAAATTCTAGTGAGCGGCAAGGCAATGGGCGATCGCTATAAAATCCGCGATAACGAAGTGTGCCTCGTCCACCGCCACATTCATGGCGTTGTTGTCACCATCAACACCTTTAGCACTCTTGACACGGGTGAAGGTTATCTGGCTCACCGTTACGACTCCGTATACCACGATGTCAAAACAGGTGAGTTGAAAGGAGCTAGCGAATTTGAAGATAGTTACGAGAAGGTCGGTGATTACTACATCATGACCCGCCGAGTGATTCGCTCAGAGCAAGACGGCAAGCCGGGTTCTACCGAGTTTGCCTTCTCGAATGTGAAGCTGTTGCAACCCGTTGCGGTTTGACCCGTCGCTTTACTTGAGTAACTCATAGCTCCATAACTTATAACTCTTGAAAGCTAGGATAAACATAGTTGCCACAGAACGCTACGGCGTTCCACTTTGCTTCTTGTACAACAAACGAACAAAAGGTGTACTATGTCACAAACCTTAGCCCTCACACCCGAAAACGTCGAAACGGTTTTGGATGAGTTGCGTCCTTACTTGATGGCAGATGGCGGTAACGTCGAGCTAGTTGAGTTAGATGGACCCGTTGTTAAACTTCGGCTACAGGGTGCTTGCGGGTCTTGCCCCAGCTCGGCCATGACTCTGAGAATGGGTATTGAGCGCCGTTTGCGGGAATTTATTCCCGAAATCGCTGAAGTTGAGCAAGTTATGTAATCGTTTTGAGTTTTAAGGTTAAAAGTTAAGAGTTAAGAGTTAGAGGATTACGATCATCAGCTTTAACTCTAGACTCTTAACGCTCAACTTTTGACTCATTACTCATGTCTCATCCTTTATACGTCGCCTTTATCTGGCATCAACACCAGCCCCTATATAAAAGCCGCGACACCGCTTCAGGTGGAACCGGACAGTACCGTCTCCCTTGGGTGCGGCTACATGGTACGAAAGATTACCTGGATTTAGTGCTACTCCTAGAGCGCTATCCCAAGCTGCATCAGACAGTAAATTTGGTTCCTTCCCTGATTCTGCAACTCGAAGATTACATTGCTGGTAATGCTATTGACCCTTATCTGGCAGCGGCGCTGACGCCCACCGAACAGCTAAACCTCGAACAGCAGCAATTCATTGTCGAGCATTTTTTTGACGGCAATCACCACACCTTGATCGATCCCCACCCCCGTTATGCCGAACTGTATTGGACGCGGCAGGACAAGGGAAGGCAGTGGTGTTTGGACAATTGGACAGCTCAAGATTACAGCGACCTGTTGGCATGGCACAACCTTGCCTGGATCGACCCTCTATTTTGGGATGACCCAGAAATTGAAGGGTGGTTGAAGCAGGGACGGAACTTTACATTAGGCGATCGCCAACGAATTTTCTCCAAGCAGAAGGAAATCCTCAGTCGGATTATTCCCCAGCACCGGAAGATGCAAGAGGCGGGTCAGTTAGAGGTGACGACGACGCCTTATACTCACCCGATTTTACCGTTACTGGCAGATACAAATGTGGGACGGCGGGCTGTCCCCAACATGAACTTGCCTCAGTCCCGCTTCCAATGGGAAGAAGATATTCCCCGGCACTTGAAAAAAGCTTGGGATATGTATGAAGACCGTTTTGGTCGGACGCCGCGTGGGTTGTGGCCTTCGGAGCAGTCAGTTAGCCCGGAGGTATTACCTTATATCGCCCAGCAAGGATTTGAGTGGATTTGCTCGGATGAGGCGGTGTTGGGTTCTACCTTGAAGCAGTTCTTCCATCGGGATGAGGCGGGGAATGTCTTGGAACCGGAGTGGCTTTATCGTCCCTATCGTTTGGAAACGCCCCACGGTCCTCTAGCGATCGTATTTCGAGACCATCGGTTATCGGATTTGATTGGGTTTACCTATGGGGCAATGGATGCGAAGCAGGCGTCTGCCGATTTGGTGGGACATTTAGAAGCGATCGCTCGTACCCTCAAGCAGCGTCAACCTGGCGGTGGCACCTCATTAGAACAACCCTGGCTCGTCAATATTGCTCTGGATGGAGAGAATTGCTGGGAGTATTACGACAGAGATGGTATCCCCTTCCTAGAAGCCCTTTATCAGACTCTGAGCGAACATACAGACATCAAACTGGTTACCGTTAGTGAATTTATCGAACAGTTTCCAGCTACCGAAATTATTCCAGACGGTCAGCTACATAGCGGTTCCTGGGTGGATGGCAGCTTTACCACCTGGATTGGCGACCCTGCGAAAAATCGGGCTTGGGACTTACTGACAGAAGCGCGGCAGGTATTAGCCAACCATCCAGAAGCCACAGAAGAAAATAACCCAGAAGCGTGGGAAGCGCTGTATGCTGCCGAGGGTTCGGACTGGTTCTGGTGGTTCGGGGAAGGTCATTCCTCTAACCAGGATGCTATGTTCGACCAGTTGTTCCGGGAACATTTAAGTGCAATTTATCAAGCCTTAAATGAGCCGATTCCTCCTAGTGTCAAGCGACCTGTGGAAGCCCACGATATCCAGCGAGATCATCGACCCCAAAGCTTTATCCATCCTGTCATTAATGGTATAGGTGATGAGCAGGACTGGGATAAAGCGGGTCGCATCGAGATTGGTGGCGCACGGGGTACTATGCACAACAGCAGTGCCATGCAGCGTCTCTGGTACGGCCTCGATCACCTCAATTTCTACGTGCGATTGGACTTCAGAAGTGGTGTGCAACCTGGTCAAGACATTCCTGGGGAATTACACCTAATGTGGTTCTATGCTGACCGGACAATGCACAATAGCCCTGCACCTTTGGCAGAACTACCGGATGAAGCGCCATTGAATTATCTGTTCCACCACCAACTGGGTATCAACCTGCTCACTCAATCGTTTTGGTTCCAGGAGGCTGGGGAGCATTATCAGTGGCATCCAAGAGCCAGTCGCGCTCAAGTTGCCCTCGACCAGTGTCTGGAGGTAGCCGTGCCGTGGGCAGATTTACAAGTAGAGCCAGATTCTCCACTACGACTCGTTCTGGTTTTTGCGGATAACGGGATTTTCCGCAGCTACGTACCGGAGAATGCTTTGGTTCCCCTTCAAGTCCCTTAACAGGGGATTTCAAATCTCGCGCTAAAAGTTAAAATTAGTTTTAAGTCGGTTTTGTTGACAAGACAAAACCGCTCTTTTTTTAACCACAAATTACCTCCATCTTCCTAGGAAATCCTTATGACACCCATCAAAACCTGGACTCAAGAGGGGGTAACAATTGATTTTCATCCAGAAATTTATGAAAGATTGCAAACGAAAGATGAGGATTCAAGCGA
>JALYGX010000188.1 GCA_030776905.1 Cyanobacteriota bacterium
GTGTTGGTAATGTCGATCTGTTGATGATTGCGGTGGATAGTGGTCAGGACAAAATGGTATATGCTGGTCCCGTATTGAGCCATTATGAATTTGAGGTGCCAGGAGTCTCGCGTCAATCCGATTCTGAGTGGCAAAACGATATGGAAAAATCCAGTCTACCACCTCGTCCAGACTGGACAAAGAGCTATCTCGTCCCGAGCGGTACAAGCAACTGAACGTGATCAGCTAACCTTTCCCCAACATCTGTTAGGGGAGCAGTTAACGCTCAAGGCATGATTCCTTCTTGCAGGGAAAAGAGCGATCGCTATTCTTTCCCCGTCAAAGCATAAGTCTTAACAACGTGTTGCAGCAACCCCTCACAAGCATCTAACAGTAGATCGATGACCTGGTTAAATCCTTCTGTACCACCGTAGTAGGGGTCAGGAACTTCTCGCTCCTGATGATGGGTGGCAAAATCACACATTAGTCGTACTTTATCGCGATACTTTCCCGTTGGGTCGAGGGAGAGAATATCCCGATAGTTATCTCGATCCATTGCCAAAATCAAGTCAAAATTTTCAAAATCAGCTTTCTGAAACTGCCGTGCTTGACCCTTGAGGATTATCCCCCGACTCTCGGCGGCTGCCGTCATGCGGCGATCGGGAGGAGCGCCAATGTGATAACCTGCCGTACCAGCAGAATCGCAGATAATCTTGTCACTGAACCCCGCTTGTTCAATCAAGTGATTCATAATGTTCTCCCCTGAAGGAGAACGGCAGATATTACCAAGGCAGACAAAGAGTAACTTGCAGGGCATAGGTATAATATTTAACTTCGCGTGCAGTTGGAAAAACGACTACTGGTGAGTCAAGCGCTCGAGCTGACCCGTGTTAAGTTTAGCAACGAAGCCGCCCAATGCTGCCCTTAGGGTGGGATAACGAATGCCTGACTTAGGCTAAACCGTTGGCGCTGTCATTGCGCCGAAAGTCCATCGGTAAGCCTAAGAATATCTTTTAGTTGTGAAGGGATAGCTACCCGATTTAATGGTGAGTTCAGTAAAGTATCTAACGTTCAAGTCGCGCCGTCGCACTTATCGCAAATCGCGCCGACCCTTGCCCATTTTGCCGATTCTTGTATCTATACCCGTAGTCTTGATTCTCCTAGAATTATTGACTCGGATTGTCGTGGGGGTGACGGGCAAAAGCGCGGAACTGGCAGCCTATGAAGGGGCACCGACGATTGTTACCGATTACTGCCTTAAATTCCTCGGTGAAAACCAACAACCCTATGATGGTTTATCAGACCGGGGACGGCTGAACGTTCAAAGGCGTCAATCTGTAGGCTACGGCTTAGTTGGGAACCAAAAGAGCAATTCCTGGCGAATTAATGAACAGGGTTTCCGCGACGACAACCCCGTTCCTCTGATCAAACCGAAAAATGAAATCCGGATTTTTCTTTTAGGTGGTTCCACTGCTTTTGGTCAATGGAATAAGAATAACCAAGCTACTGTAGCCAGCTTGCTGGAAGCACGTTTGAACGAACGGGTGGCACAACAGAAGCGTTCTCCACAGAAATATCGTCCGGCGACTTTGCCTTACTTTAAATCGGAACTGGACAAAGTCGTGAAACTGCCGCTACGGATGCGAGAGGGTCAGTATCGCGTTATCAACGCGGCTGTCCCCGGTTATGCCTCTGGCAATCAACTGGCTCAGTTAGCCCTCCAGATTTTGCCTTATCAGCCGGATGCGATCGTCATTTTGGATGGCTACACTGACTTGATACTACCCAGTAATAAAGCCCAGACCGATATTCCCCATACAGAAGTCTTCCTCAACAACGCGCCCGGTCATTTTTGGATTTACCTCACCGAGCAGTTGAAGCAAGCCGTCACTAGCACCTATTTAGTCAAAGCGGCACAATACTGGCTCCTGCGCCCGCAGCCGTCGGCAAGTCAGATGAGTTTAGTAGCAACTGAGGAGACTGGGTCACTAGAGCAACATCTCACTGCTGACTCGGCTGAACTGAAACGCCGGGTTGGTCGCTACCGAGACTACCAAAAGCAAATAGTAACGCTGACAAAAGGGGCAGGCATTCCTTTGATTGTCGGTCTTCAGCCAGAAATTACGGGGCGCGATACTAGCAAGCTTTCACCAAAAGAACAGGCAATTCTCAAAGAATTGGGTTCGACCTATACGCAACGAGTCAAGAGCGGTTATGCAGAATTACTGCAAGCTAACCAGAAACTACAGGAAGCGTTTCCTAAAAACGTGAAAACTCTAAATTTCTACAAGCTTGATGACGAGTTTCCTAAAGAAGCTTTTTCTGACGCGATTCACTTGTCAAAAGAAGGAAACGCTGCTCTTGCAGAGCGGTTTTATCGAGTGATGAGCGGTCTACCCAAGTTACAGGTGCTCCCTCCAAAGCCTGCGAAATAAGGCAAAAGTCAAAAGCAAAAACCTTGCCTTTTGACTTTCTACCTTTTACTTCACTTTTTCTGAAGAATTACATTCCTGGAAGATTCAGCCCACTGGTGAGTTCTTCCATGCGTTCCCGCATGGTAGCTGTGGACTTATCGTAGGCATCTTTCATGGCGATTGTCACGAGTTCAGAAAGCGCTTCGGCTCCTTTGTTAAGGCCATCGGCAGAAATTTGTACTCGCAAGGGTTCCTGGTTGCCACTGAGAACAACCGTAACGCTGCCATCGCCTGATGTTCCCTCAATCTCCATTTGCTCCAGTTCTTCCTGGAGCTGTTTGGCACCTTGTTGAACTTCTTGAGCTTTTTTGAACGCCTCGGCAAGTTCTTTCATTTTGCCTAAACCGAAGCCAAATCCTTGTCCTTTTGTCATAAATAATTGACTCTATCTGAGTTGGACGAGTATATCGATGTTAAGTCTTCATCTTAGTACTGCTCATGTCGGTTCGACAGCTTTAAACCGATTGAAACTCACCTAAGATTCTCACTTCTGGCTCTAAGCGAAGCGACCAGTGGTGTTCCACTTGCTGCTGAACATGGCGGATGATTTGGAAAATGTCGCTGGCTTTTGCACCGCCACAGTTGAGGATAAAGTTGGCATGGCGTTCAGCGACTTGTGCGCCACCAATTTTGTAACCTTTGAGACCGATTTGTTCGATTAACCAAGCTGCCGGATGAGACTCAGGATTGCGGAAGACACTGCCACAACTGGGTAAGTGATAAGGCTGAGAGTGCCGTCGCTGTTCTAAGTGTCCCGATGTTTCGCCGAGTACTTGTTTGGGGTCAGCACCGGGTTTTAACTGAAAGGTAGCTTGGGTGACCAGGCAATTGCTTCCTTGCAGGATAGAGGTGCGATAGCTAAAGCCTAAGTCCTGCGGAGTCAATTGCTGAATTCTCCCATTCGGGGAGAGAGTTTGGGCGCTAACCAGGATATCCGCCGTACAACTTTTATGGGCACCTGCATTCATGACTACTGCACCGCCAACTGTACCGGGAATACCTACTGCCCACTCTAGCCCTTGCCAGCCGCGTTCCGCTGCTTGCCATGCCAGACGGGCAATTGGTTCGCCGGCACCTGCTGTCACTCTCCCGGTTTCGGGGTCAAACTGAGTTTGGCGGAGATGGCGAGTACAGATGACTAAACCTAGTAAACCGCGATCGCTTACCAGCAGATTGGAACCCGCCCCTAACAGGGTCAGGGGCAACCCTTGGGACTCGGCCCACTCAAAACTCGCTTGTAGGTCTTCTAAGCGCCGGGGGGCGACATACCACTCGGCTGGACCTCCAACGCGAAACGACGTTAGGCTTGCTAAAGGCGCACCTGCTCGCAACGGGCAATCAGTTCCTGGCAGAGTTAGTTGTGGCTTGTAAAGTGTCTCCTTTGGGGTAGGGGCGTTGCTAACGCTGGGGGGGTCATAGGACAAGGTCATATTAATACACGTTAAAAAGAATGCCGATTAGTCTTGGGCAAGAACATTGGGTCAAACAAAGTATTCCCACTTTATGTTGAGCAAATTTAGGTTTTTTGGCTCAATTCTCTAGATGGATCTTTGTCAATCTGTGGGTAGAAGTCCATAACTTGGGGAATAATCTGATTCAGATTTCCGGCTCCTAGAAATAGAGCCAAATCTCCAGGTTGAAGGATTTGGGTCAGAAACTCTGAGACTGACGCTAGGGTTGGTTTGTAATATACCTGCTCGTGATGAGCGGCGATCGCATCTCGAACTTGCTCGCCAGTAATCTCCCCGTTGTTTGGTTCGCCAGCACTGTAAATGTCACTCAACACAACAATATCGGCGTTAGTAAACGATTCAGCAAATTCTGGCAAAAATGTCAAGGTGCGGCTGTAGCGATGGGGCTGAAAAATCGCAATAATTCGTTGGGGTGGTTCAAATCTTAGGCGAGCTGCTGCTAGGGTTGCCTGGATTTCACTGGGGTGGTGAGCATAGTCATCGACAAATGAGATGTCATTGCACTTGCCCCGCAGCTCAAAGCGGCGTTTCGCTCCCTCAAAAGTAGCGATCGCTGAGGCGATGGTGTCAAACTCCAAACCTAGATGTCGTCCTACTGCCACTACGGCTAAGGCATTGCTCAGATTGTGTTTACCCAGCAACTTGAGATGCACTTCGCCCAAAACGCGATCGCCCTCCCATACTTGGGCCGTGGTGCCATCCGCGTCATAAGTCACGCCATCAACACTGTAATCAGCCCCAGCATCACGCCGCAGGCTATAAGTAATTGTGGGCTTCAGGTGCGATCGCAACGTTTCACAGTCAATGCACCCCACCAGAGTTTGACAGCGTTGAGCAAAAGTCTGGAAGATTTCAATCACCTCTTCCAGGCTTTCATAGTGGTCTGGATGATCGAGTTCGATATTGGTGATTACACCAATCTTAGGGGAAAGCTTCGCTAAAGACCCGTCAGATTCATCCGCTTCGGCAACGAGATAAGGTCCATCGCCCAACCGAGCATTACCCTCCCAGGCATCTACCTCGCCTCCTACCACAATCGTTGGGTCTAGGCCTGCCTGCAACAGTACATACCCCATCAAGCTACTCGTTGTGGTTTTACCATGAGTCCCCGCTACAGCGACACTGTGGTAATCCTGAATCAAAGCCGCAAGTAAGTCCGAGCGATGAAAAATGGGATAGCCTCGTTCTAAAGCCGCCTGATATTCGGTATTAACTGAATTAATCGCCGTCGAGCAAATGACTTGGGGCAAGCCTAAGGGAACTGTTTCGGCAGGTATAGACGAGTTGGATTTTGAAAGTCCAGAAGAGATTCCCCGCGTCGGATTGATGCCAAGCGCTCTTGGTAATTCTTCATAAGCTGGCTCAGTTGTTGAGCGGAAAAATTCTAAATTAGTAGCATCTTGGTTGCCAAAAAGATGAGCGCCGACTGATTGCAACCGTTGAGTAATATGCGTCGAACGAATGTCAGACCCAGATACAGGAAGTTGACGCTTTGCTAGAACATAGGCAAGGGCTGACATTCCAATTCCACCAATGCCGATGAAATGAAATGGCTTTCCAGTAAAATCAACACTATTCGGCATCTTAACTCCTTACACACCACACCACACAAGCCTACTGTGCCAATAACACGCGCTATCATATCAAGAATTGATTTTTCAAGATATAGCTAACGTAGAGATTTCTTGGAATTTTCATAAACTCGGTAGACTTACCCTCTAGATTGTGTTATTGCAGACTTATATTTTTCTACCGATAGACGGTTGTTAGTCCTGAACACAAGGACTCATTCTCCATCGAGAAACTTTCCTCCGGAAAACGACACAAAACTTTTGATCGCCCAGCCAGGTTTCTAGCGAGTTGGCTCTCTAGTCGAAGCATCCATCCAGCAACGGAAGAGGTATGGAACAAGTGGCAGTTTTTGGCGGCACGTTCGATCCCGTTCACTGGGGACACCTTGTAATTGCACAGACGGCTTTAAGTCAGCTAAACCTGGAGCGGGTAATTTGGGTACCTGCTCGTCATCCTCCTCATAAACAGGGGTCAGCCTACAAGCATCGTCGGTTCATGGTGGAAAGGGCGATCGCAGATAACCCAGCCTTTGTCCTATCACCTGTGGAAATAAGTCACAGCGGTAAGGATTACGCTGTTGAAACCTTAGCTTACCTCCAAGATGTTTATCCTAACCGTCAGTGGTACTGGATTGTTGGCATAGATGCTTTCCAGACATTGCCGCGATGGTACTGCCGTGAAAAACTTATCCCCGCCTGTGACTGGTTAGTAGCGCCGCGTTCCGTACCCGTTTTGGCGATCGCAGTTCGTTCCACCAAAACTAACCCGTCGCAGGAAGGGACGGATATGCAAGCGAGCTTGCTGTGTCAACAAGTTGCAGGACAGCTAGCCTTACAAAACATCTCAATTCGCTGGCACTTGCTGCAAATGCCAGGGGTAAACCTAGCCTCTACTCTAATTCGCCAACACTGTCGCCAGGGTCACTCAATTCGTTATCTGGTTCCAGAAGCTGTTCGATCTTACATTACTAACCACAAGCTTTACTCAGATTAATTCGTCGAGCGCGATCGCGACGTAAAGCGTCAGCCGTGTCCCCCTATCCCCGCGTTTACTTTCATCAAGGGGTTGGCTGTTGAAAAAAGCTGGTAGCTCGGTCTAGCTAAACCAAAATCTAAAATCTAAAATCCATAGAATTGCTCATGCTTTGCGGTATGATCTGGGTCATCACGCATATACTTACTGAGCTTGAATACAGAGGGCAAGAGGCAGTGATTAGAGTAGCGATCAATGGCTTTGGGCGCATCGGACGCAACTTCGCACGATGCTGGCTAACCAGGGAAAATAGCCAAATCGATTTAGTGGGCATTAATGATACTTCCGATCCAAAAACTAACGCCCATTTGCTGAAATATGACACCATGCTGGGGACGTTGAATGCAGACATCAGCGCTGACGAGAACTCCATCATAGTTAATGGCAAAACGATCAAGTGTGTATCCGATCGCAACCCGCTGAACTTGCCCTGGGCTGATTGGGGAATTGATTTGATCATCGAATCAACTGGCGTCTTTATCAGCCGAGAGGGAGCCTCGAAGCATCAAGCAGCGGGTGCAAAGAAGGTGATGATTACAGCCCCTGCTAAAGGGGATGATGTTGGTACGTTTGTAGTGGGCGTCAATTCTGATCAGTACGACCACCACAAGCATGACATCGTTAGCAATGCTAGCTGTACCACCAACTGCCTATCTCCCTTTGCCAAAGTGCTACACGAAAACTTCGGCATCATTAAAGGGACGATGACCACTACCCACAGCTACACGGGCGACCAACGGCTTCTGGATGCCAGCCACCGCGATGTACGCAGGGCAAGGGCAGCAGCAATGAACATTGTGCCAACCAGCACGGGTGCCGCGAAAGCTGTAGGTTTAGTCTTGCCAGAACTGAAGGGTAAGCTGAATGGTATCGCCCTGCGCGTACCGACACCAAACGTGTCTGTGGTCGATTTAGTTGTTCAAGTCGAGAAAAGCACGATCACCGAACAGGTAAATAGCGTTCTCAGAGAAGCCGCCGAAGGTCCGCTCAAGGGTGTTTTGGCATACAGTGACCTGCCCTTGGTTTCTTCAGACTATAAGGGTCACGATGCTTCTTCTATCGTGGATTCCAGCCTGACGATGGTCATGGGTGGCGATATGGTCAAGGTCGTTGCCTGGTATGACAACGAGTGGGGCTACTCTCAGCGCGTTGTAGATTTGGCTGAAATCATTGCCCAGAAGTGGGAGAGTTAGTAGTCTAGAAGCTTGAGTATTGAGGGCGACCCTAGTGGGTCGCCCTTATTTTTTTTAGCAGCTAGAATCTGGCTGGATGAGTTGCTAT
>JALYGX010000189.1 GCA_030776905.1 Cyanobacteriota bacterium
GAGCTAGGTAAAGCCGTGCGTGTCGTTCGTTATAAACCCGTCAACAACGATTTAGTTGCCGCCGGATTGGAGAATGGAGAAATCCAACTGTGGAACGTCTTAGGAGAGCGCAAAAAACCGATAGATTCCTTCTTCTACCAGAAAGATGATCGCGTCTTAGCTCTAGAATTCACCAAAGATTCGCGCTATCTATTCAGCAGCCACGGCAGCGATTTAGTCTTAGCATGGAATATCGAACGCGACCTGTCCGACAACACCTCTAGTAATAATAAACCCGTCGCTACTCTCAAATCAGGCTTCGCCGTCTACGATTTGGCTGTTGTTGGACCAGGAGATAGCAACCTGGCGATTGGAGGACGGTACAACAAATTAGTTGTGTGGAACTTAACCTCCAATAAAGCCCGCTTAGTGCCGTACCGACCAGGCGGTCAAGATGACTACATTGTCAGTCTATCTGTGGCAGCCAACAAGCCGACTCTCATGGCAACCGCTGATACTCAGGGATACATCACCCTATGGGATATGAGCCAATGCCTGATTAAAGATGTGAAATGTGAAGCGATTCAGGAATGGTCCAGAGGTCACGGCGGCAAACCAGTACGTTCAGTTTCCCTGGCTGCCAATGGCAAGTACTTAACCAGTGCGGGGGATGATGGGCGAGTTATGCTCTGGCCTTTGAGTCCTGAAGGTAGGCTTGAGCCTAAATGCTCGAATGGCAAAGAAATTAGTAAAGTTTCGACAAAATTCAAGGATGTTGACCTGCTGCTGGACGGGGAAAATGTCCTCGCGCTCAGCGGTGGTAACGATAGTCGCGTTAGGCTGAATCGTGTTAAAGAAAGCGATATAGCCTGTAAGTAGAAAATTTTAGATTTTATTGACCAGGACTTTAGATTATCTAGTTACTTAGTAACAATCAATTTGGCCTGCAACCTCCATTTAAAATCTAAAATCCTATGAGGATTGGGAGTCAGGGATATGGCGAAACAGCCGTCTAATTTAAGTTCTTTGGGGGCAAATCCCTCGATTGATCGAGCAGGTGGTCTCAGACCCATCGATCTCATTGACCTGCCTGATTCTCAGCAGAAGATTGCCCAATGGCTGATGACTCAGTCAGATTGTACCCTCGCGGAAGTCGCAGCTCACACCGACCTGGATGCGGGAGATGCTCTGCTCGATCTGGACAAGTTGATGCAGCGCGGCTTCGTGCAGGAACTGGAAGTAAACGGGGAATCAATCTACCGAATTCGCCTTGCCTCTAGAGAAGGAATCAAGCAGTTTTCTGAAACCATACAGCAAGCTCTGGCTCCGGGTAGTCCCTTGGCTGTCATCCCGAATCCTTCGGGAGAACACGCCGTTGTGGCTGGGTCGAGCTTTGAGCTGCGCGTCACGGTAAGTAATAAGGGGTATCAAAGCGCCTTAATCGACGTTTATATCGATGAAGTCTCCCAAACTCTCCTCCAATGGTGTACTTCACCCAATGAACGACTGGCTTTAAGTCCCCAATCTACCAGTGAGGTTGTCTTCCCGTTTGAGGTGCCAGCTCAAGCTTTGCCGGGTATCTACAACTATATGCTCGTGGTAGATGCGCCGCAGCACTACCCGGAGGACACGCCGATTCGGTACTCCCAACGGCTCCAGGTTTTGCCTTATGTTGAAGATGCTGTTCGAGTCAGCGATCCGACTTTTATCGTTTTACCGACTACTAGCTCATCAGCGCCCGCCGTCATCCAACCTGGGCAAGTTCTGCAAGTATCAGTTTTGGTAAATAATCGCTCTGATCGGGTAGACCGTTTTTGGCTAACTGTCCCGGATCTGGAGGAAAGTTGGTTTACAGTGCGCTATCCCGAAAGCTTGGAGCAAGTGGGATTAGTGGTTGCAGGCGATGGGTTAGACCTTAATCCTGGAGCAAAGGGCGAAATCACACTGCTATTGAATCCGCCACTCCAGGCAAGGGCCGGCAGTTACTTTCCCACCCTCCGCGTCCAATCTGCCAACAATCCAGACTTGATGTTACTGGATATCGTGTATTTACAAGTTCTCCCCACCTACCTGCTGACTGTCGAACTTCGCACCCTCATCGGTAAGGTGAGGCGCATGGCTGGGTTGTTTGAGGTGAGGTTGACCAATCAGGGTAACACGGTGCGCGAGGTGATCATCCGCGCCATTACTCTGGAGGAGGAGGAATTGTGTAGCTATACCTTAGAGCCAACTCAAGTCCAAATCTTGCCGGGGAGTACGGCTAATGCCGCCTTAGAGGTAAAACCAAATAAATGGTGGCGTCGTCCGTTCTATGGCGGTGGGTTGCTCATCAACTTTGGTGTTGAACTCGAAGATGTTCAGCAACTGCCCGTACCCCAGGATATGCCTAGAGGGACGTTGGTGTGGGAACCGCGACCGTGGTGGCAGTTCTTGTTGCTCATCCTCACGGGTTTGGGTACTCTGGCAGCGATCGCCTTTCTGATTTGGTGGCTATTCTTTAAACCCCCCGCCGCGCCCAAGATTATTGAATTTACTTCGGATAACCCTTCTTATAAGGAAGTTGATGGCGACTTCATTCGATTGAATTGGCAAATTCGTAACCCTCAACAAATACAGTCTCTCTCGGTTACAGGTTTGTCAGCGAATGGGACGGCTTCTGTTCAACCCAGGACTTACGATTTTAGTAAAGGTATTCCTAACGATTTAAAACAGTTCTGTCTGATCAGAACCGTACTCATCTGCAAAAATGTGCGTACCGAAGCCCGTCAAGCTGGCGATTATAGTTTTGAACTCAAAGTATTTCCTAAAAAAGGAAAAGATGTAGCAGCGGATTCTGTTAAGACTAATACGATTAAAATCCAACCTTTAGACCTCCCTAAAATAGTCGATTTTGTTTCAACCAAACCGATTTACCAAGAAGCTAGTGACCTGAAAATTATAGAGGGAGGAAAAATTCAGCCGCAAAAACCTAATGGTGTTGGAACTATAATTCTCCTCAATTGGAAGATTATCAATCCCAACCAAATGAAAGAGTTGAAGCTAATTGGTCGAGCGCCTGACGGTTCAGTAAATAGCGGATTAATGCGTTTCGATTTCAGTAAAGGTGTCCCTAAAGAACTGAATAAATTCTGTCAGCTTCAAGAGGAACTAATCTGTCAAAACG
>JALYGX010000190.1 GCA_030776905.1 Cyanobacteriota bacterium
CAAAAGACGACAAGGAAGGAATCTTCAGCTAAATTAACGCATAATCGACGCGATCGTCGCACAAATCTTTAGTTCAGAAGGTTGGCTTGGTGAACCGGATTATAGCGGTTCTCGGTTGCGTGAACTACATCAGAAAAACCTAACCCCCTCCAGTTCCTCACTACCCTCCGGCTTCCCTGCAAGGGAAAGGGGAGACAACTTACTCCCTTCTCCTTGTAGGAGAGGGGTTGGGGGAGAGGTCAGACTGTATAGCACGCTTTGTGGGAACCGCTATAGTGAAAGGCCTACTTACCTTTATCTTCAAATGCCGATACCCCTTGAAATAGCATCACCAGGCCACTGATTAAGAGCGCGACGGCTACCCCACCAGCAACTAAATCGAATACGTTAGTACTTTCCACATCATTGTTTTCTCAATATCCCTCAAATGCTAGCCCAAAAGTCTGCAACCCAAGTCCTTGAGCCGGGTAGTATTTGCTCGGATTGAGTCGGAATTTTGTTAACTGTGAGTTGAGGGGGTGCGATCGCTTTTCCCACCTACCTAGTTTAGTTAAACCAGTAAGGTGGGAATTACCCACCTTACAATGGAAGCCAAAAGGAGTTCTACTGATGGCTTATAGCAATTTCACCCTAGGTCAAACATAACGGTAGTTGCAGAATGCTTGAATGTGTAGCTGCCATTCTCTAGAGCGCACGTATCGCATCCTTAAGTACAGGTGTCAACTGCCAAGCCAATCTTCAGTTGACACTAATGCTCTAATATGCACCCTACCATACCAACGGGCTTGCATTGGGATGCACCCAAGCTTAATAGACTTGCTCCGGCTTGTGAAGAGAGTTTGGCTCCACAATTAAAGTGGAATGACTATGCTTTCGATCAGACGTAATTGCTTGGCTTGTGTTTCATGACCACTAATGATGCTATTGCCTCACATCCTTTGCCTCCAGGTAGCTTCGGTCTACCTTTCGTTGGCGAAACCCTAAGTTTTCTATTCGATCCAGATTTTGCTGACAAGCGGCATCAAAAGTATGGACCGATTTTCAAGACGCAAATTTTGGGGCGTCCTACTGTAGTAATGGTTGGCCCAGAAGCTAACCGCTTTATTTTATCGAGTGATATGCATCGGTTCTCCTGGCGTGAAGGTTGGCCCGACACGTTCAAAGAACTGCTAGGCGAGTCGTTGTTTCTGCAAGAAGGTGACCAACATCGGAGGAACCGCAAGCTGTTGATGCCAGCCTTTCACGGTCCAGCTTTAGCAAATTACGTGACCGCGATGGAGCAGATTATCCAAAATTATTTGCAGAAATGGGAGAGTCTGGGCACGTTCTCTTGGTTTAGCGAACTCAAACAGATGACCTTTGACATTGCCAGTACTTTATTAATTGGCAGCGAACCGGGTCCACTGACAGCGCGTTTATCGCAATGGTTTACTGAACTGACGGCGGGTTTATTCTCCGTGCCGTTACGCTGGAGTTGGACGACCTACGGTAAAGCCCTCCAAGCGCGAGACGAGCTATTGGCTCATATCGAGCAAGCGGTACTGAAACGGCAGCAAGAACCCGCACAGGATGCTTTGGGGCTGCTGGTACAAAGTCGCGACGAAGAAGGAAATGGGTTGAGCCTAGAAGAAATAAAAGTTCAAGTCCTGCTAATGTTGTTTGCAGGTCATGAGACGACTACATCCATGCTCACCTCAATGTGTATGGCTTTGGCACAACACCCAGATGTATTAGCTCGCGCCCGTGCCGAACAGCAAGAACTGGCAGCAGATGGTTCGGTAACATTAGAGCAATTGAAGCAAATGCCGTATCTAGAACAGGTGTTGCGGGAAGTTGAGCGGCTGTATCCCCCGGCTGCTGGCGGCTTTCGCGGCGTGGTGGAGGAGTTTGAATATAATGGCTACTATGTCCCGAAGGGATGGCAGGCTCTTTACCGGATTAATAGCACTCATAAAGATAATCGAGTCTACACCGAGCCAGAGCGATTTGACCCAGACCGCTTTAGTCCCCACCGAGCGGAACATAAAAAACAAGAATTTAGCCTAGTGGGATTTGGTGGTGGTCCCCGAATTTGCCTGGGAATTGCCTTTGCCCAGATGGAAATGAAGATTTTCGCCGCGTACCTGCTACGTCATTACACCTGGGAGTTACTACCCAGACAAAATTTGAGTCTTAACCCGATACCGACACTCCACCCCCGCTCTGGGTTACAGGTAAAGTTTCAAAAGATGTCGTAGTGCGATCGCACTGAATGCAAGGGGTATGAATCCCAGACTTAGAGCGAATGGAATTCGCCTTTACACGAACTGAGTCTGCCTACGCGGACTGGAAAAACTTCTTCAACCCGCGTAGGCGGGTTTTGTTTGTATAGCCCCAGACTTCAGTCTGTGGGCGAATGAATGCGAGGTGGATGAATCCCAGAATTAGGGCGATTGGAAATCGCCCAGAATCTCTCAAGTCGTATACTCAGCGTTAATCTTCACGTAGTCATAACTCAAGTCACAACCCCAAGCCTTACCCGTACCAGAGCCATTACCAACACTAACGGAAATTAAGACAGTATCGTCTTTCAAATAAGCACCTGCTGCCGCTTGTTTCAAATAAGCACTAGCCGCCGCACGGTCAAACCCTAATGGTTGACCCGCATCCATTAGCTGGATATCTCCCAACTGAATTTTGAGATTTTCTTGCTCAAATGGCACGCCAGCACGCCCCGCCGCCGCCGCAATTCTGCCCCAGTTCGGGTCGCGACCAAACACAGCAGATTTGACCAACGATGAGCCGACAATGGTTTTAGCGATTTGACGAGCGGCTTTGTCATCGGGTGCGCCAGTGACTTGCACTTCAATCAGACAAGTTGCCCCTTCCCCGTCCCGTGCGATCGATTTTGCCATGTACTGACAAACCGCTGTCAGCATCGCCTCTAACTTTTCAGCTTCTGGTCCCATTTCAGTAATCGCCGCCGTCCGGGATTGACCATTCGCCAAAGCGATTAGGGTGTCATTGGTACTGGTATCGCCATCAACGGTAATTTGGTTGAAACTCTTGTCAGCCGCCCGACTCAACATCTGTTGCCAAAGCGGGGTAGAAACGACCGCATCGCAGGTAACAAAGGCGAGCAGTGTTGCCATATTGGGGTGAATCATCCCAGAGCCTTTGCAAATGCCACCCACCCGCACGGGGCGGTCATCAATCGTGGTTTCCAGGGCGATCGATTTTGTAACTAAATCCGTTGTAACAATGGCTTGAGCTGCTGCATCCGAACCCGTTTCTGATGCTGATGCCACGAGTTGAGAAATTCCCGATAGTAGAGCATCCATGCGAATGCGCTGACCAATCACGCCCGTTGATGCCAGCAAAATCGAGTCGGCAGGAATATTCAGCGCTTGACCTAAGGCTTTGGCAGTTTCAAGAGTATCTTGCCAGCCTTGTTCGCCCGTTGCGGCATTGGCTTGACCCGCGTTGCATAGGATGGCACGAGCGCTCGCTTTAGCTTGCAGGCGCTGACGGCAATAGTCTACAGGAGCGGCTCGAACGTGACTGGTTGTGAAGACACCTGCTGCGATCGCATCTACATCTGACAAAATTAATGCTAAATCTGGAAGCCCCGAAGGTTTTAAGCCTGCTGCTATTCCTGCCGCTCGATAACCTCTGGGAGCGGTGACGCCTCCGGTAATTTCCTGCCAGTCCGACATGACTCCTCCTGAAAACCCTGACTCCTGCTTGAGAGGCGATTATACCAAGTCTGAGGGGATTACATCTGTAAGCGTACTAGCTTTTGAAAAACGAGGATTATGAATCGCAGGTGCACGAGCATGAATTTGAAACCGATCTGCGTTTATCTGCGTCCATCTGCGGTTTTTAAAGAAAGGCCTGAGTAGCAATAAGCTTAATAAGGCGCGTTACTTAAAACCGTAAGTAGTACATTAGGTCAGATGTCAGCTGAGGGTTAAGGGACAGGCGTCGCTGAAAATCGGCAAGATTCCGGTAAGCGCCACCATCCAAGCGATTTTGCACGATCGCTCTAGCCAGAAATAAGTCAACGGCTGGGATTTTAGTTAGCTGTTCTACCGACGCGGTATTAGGGTTAATCGGCTGAGGGGTTGAGAGGCTTTCGCCGTCGTAGTAACAAAAGCTGAGAATTGATTGCAAAGGTTTGAGGCGCTGTACTGGAATACTAAGCGCGGCAGCAATATCTTCTATGCAGCAGAATTGAATGCCCATGCTGGCGAGTTCAAAAAGTAATCGCGCTTGATGAATGGATATCCCCGGTAATCTCAGCCAATCATCTACACTCGCTTGATTGACATCAATTTTCATCCCCAGTGCGGCAGCGATCGCAATTTCTTCTGCCGATTGCAGCCGATAATAAGGGTCATTCTGAATCCGCACCCGGATTGACTGCCAATTCGGGTTCGTTCGATCTTCTGGAAGCCAGTTAAACAATGCCATCGGTTTCAGGCAATGCGGTCAAGCAATTGGCGGCGTTTTTGCTCAAATTCATATTCAGACATTAGCCCTTCCTGACGCAAGCTGTCTAGCTGTCGGAGCGCATCTGCTATAGCTCCCACTTGCGCGGGGTCAACTCCAGCAGATTGAGTCGATCCTGACGACGCCCCAGGCATTACAGCCAGGTTAAAATTACGGTCAAATTCATCTGAACCTTGAGCCAGATACCAAACGCCTTCAATCGCACAAGCTATTTGCGGAATATGTGTCCCCCAAAGGAGCAAATACAGTATCCCCCACAACGGCTGCCCCAGATAAAACTTGTGTAATCCAGAAACGGGCGCTACTGCTCCAGCAAAGGCTAAGAGAGCGGCGACTCTTCGATTTTTCGGCTTGCTCAACATACTTGCTACTACCCGTAAGACTGACTTTTACTCTAAACACAGCCAGCTTTATCTTTAATGATATTGACCGAGAAGGGGAGTAGGGTTTCCAGACAGGCAAAATGCGCGACTACACACAACGAAAACCTGAAAGTCCTCACTCGTCACTCGTCACTTGTCACTCCTCACTCAGCCCTCAGAAAACAGATGAGCGTTACCGTCGCTAGTGATACGGAAACCCGCATTTTGCGGAAGCTAAGTGCTGCATTAAAATTTGACTAAAAGCAGCAGTACAACCCAATGGTTGAGAGATAAGGCAATGGGGTTTTTTGATTCAGAGATAGTCCAGCAAGAAGCCAAACAGCTATTTGAAGATTATCAGTCCCTAATTCAATTGGGAGGCAGCTATGGCAAATTTGACCTTGAAGGGAAAAAGATTTACATCGAGCAGATGGAATCGATGATGGAGCGCTACCGTATTTTTATGAAGCGCTTCGAGCTATCGGATGACTTTATGGCTCAGATGACAGTAGAGCAGCTCAACACGCAACTCGGTCAATTTGGCATTACGCCGCAGCAAATGTTCGAGCAAATGAACATGACTCTGAAGCGGATGAAATCGGAGCTAGAAAAACAACCTTAGCCTGTGGGCAAATGCTTGAATGCTCGTATGGCAACGGCTCTCAAAGGAGAGTTAAAAAGCTTGGCTATCAGCTTTTTGTCTATTGTTCGTAACTGTACAGTGAGGCTAGATAACCAATAGTTAAATAACCTCAAAAGCTGATAGCTGACTCTAAGAGCTAAAACCGATTTAGGGTGCGGGAAAGTTAGAAGCTGGTTGAAAGTTCTGTACTGGCTCTTTCTTCAAAGCCTGAAGCATAAAATCTCGCCAGATGGGTGCAACATATACACCACCTGTTGCTCCACCTCCTATGGGTCTGTAGTTATCATTCCCCACCCAAACGGCAGTCGACAACTGAGGTACATACCCGACAAACCAGATATCTCGCTCTGAAGAGGTCGTGCCTGTCTTCCCTGCTGCTGGTCGTCCAATTCGGGCGGCGGTTCCCGTACCGTTACTAATCACACCTTGCAGCACGTTAGTTAGAGAAGCCGTAGCCCACGGATCGAGAATCTGCCTGGGCTTAGGTGTATTGTCTAGCAACACATTTCCAGCACTGTCCGTGACCCGAACAATAACGGTTGGCTCAGAATACCATCCATTACTGGCAAAGGTGGCAAAGGCTCCTGCCATTTCTAAAGGCGTCACTCCCACAGCCCCTAGCGGCAATGATGTCACGGGTTCCATCGGACTCTTGATACCAAGGCTGCGGCAGACTTCAATGACTTTATCTAATCCCACGGCTTTCCCGATTTTCACGGCTGGGATGTTGGTAGATTGCGCCAGTGCTGTGCGAATGGTCATTGCCCCAGAGAAGCCACCGCCGTAGTTTTGGGGAGAGTAATAGCCGTCACCATCGCGATAACTAATTGGGGCATCGATGACGGTAGTATCTGGCCCATATTTGCCACTGGCAAAGGCAGCGTAGTAAACAAAGGGCTTAAAGGATGACCCAGGCTGCCTTCGAGATTGGATAGCTCGATTGAACTGGCTTTTACGGTAATCGATGCCACCGACTATAGCTTTGACAAAATGCGTCCGAGGATCGACCGCTGCTAGCGCGACCTGATCGGCGTAAATCCCACGATACTGTAGATTGCTATGGGCACGAGCGACAGTTTCTTCCGCCATCCGCTGAAATTGATAGTCAATCGTCGTCTGGACTCGCATTCCCCCTTTGACAACCGCATCCCGACCAAATCGCTCGTTCAACTCAGCGACAACGGCTTCTGTAACGTAAGGAAGTTCGCTTTTTTGCCAGGAAGTCAGCTTGCCCAGTTTCACCTTTTGCTTACGAGTTGCTTCGGCTTCCTCTGCGGTAATCCATCCCAACTGTTGCATCCGGCTTAAGGCAACTGATTGTCGCTTTTTGGCTTCCTCGTAGTTAACGAAAGGACTGTAGGCTTCTGGAGATTGAACCACCCCTGCCAGCATTGCTGACTCCCCCAAAGTCAAATCGGAGGCAGGCTTACCAAAGTAGCTTTGGGCAGCGGTTTGGATGCCATAGTTATTGTGACCCCAATAGATTTGATTGAGGTACATTTCAAAGATCTGGTCTTTGTTGAAGATTTGCTCAACGCGGATTGCCAGAACAGCTTCAGCGACTTTGCGGCTAAACTTGCGCTCTTGCTTGAGAAACAGATTTTTCACCAACTGCATCGTCAGGGTAGAGCCGCCTTCGACGACTGTGCCTTCCCTGTAGTTCTCTAAGAACGCGCGACCAACGCTGTTGGGATTAATGCCATTGTGCATATAGAAGTGGTCATCTTCCATCGCCAGCACCGCTCGCTTGAGGTTGGGGCTGATTTTGTCTAATTTGACAACTTCCCGATTGGCTTCACCGTGAAGGCTGGCAAGAGGCTTACCTTTAACGTCATAAATGTAAGTTGTTTCTGTCGGCACGTAGTTCCGTAGCACTCTGACATCCGGGAGGTTGCGGAAGCTCGCCGCCAAGCCAACTAGCCCCCCAGCCACGACTGCGCTCGTTAGCATGGTGATGCCAAGGACAGTCCCGCCTGTTACCTGAGCTACTCCTTGTAGAAACCGAAAAACTGATGAAGAGCTGCTTTTCGGCTCTTGTTTCTCTTGAATGGTGCTAGACGACACAGCGATTTCACTTCCTCACTTAAAAACAAGACTCAACCCACTGGTGTGGCAAAACTTTTTTCTCAACACTTCTATAGATGATTACAGAAATTTCTAGCAACAGCAGGATTATGGATAAGCTGACTTCTAAGATAAACATCTCAACAGCGTTTAAACAAGGTTGTTTTTCAAGCGAAAAGCCTTATAATTTCAAGCTTTACGGCTGTAGCACCAGCTACGCAAGCGCTTACTGCCACTTTTGCTGACTCCGGGAGAAAAATCCCGAAAGTTCGCGATCGCCAAATATTCTCTCAAAATCAGCCTTGCTTCATCATAGGTACATCCTGAGATAATGGTTAATTGCTGGAGCTTGGAGATTTTAGAATTTTTTTTAAGAATGTTATCAAATTACCTTAAATAAATCCAAGGTAATGAATACATTTCAACCTGCAACACCCCGCTAGTCAATCCTCAAAGATGTCCCAGACGAATGTCAAATTCTGAATCCACAATTGACAAATCGCCAGCCGTAATCCCTGATGAGCTGGCTTGGCTTTACCGAGGTATTAGTGAAATTTTCCCCAATCAACCGGATTCTCAGGATATTACTGAGAATCTGGCTCAACGGTTGCCCAAAACCGACCGTCCCCTCAGGGTTAAGCTGGGAATTGACCCGACGGGGGCAGATATCCACCTCGGTCATAGTATCCCCGTACGGAAGCTGCGAGCTTTTCAGGATGCTGGGCATATAGCTGTCCTGATCATTGGGGATTTTACTGCCAGAATTGGTGACCCTACAGGAAAATCTGAGGTGCGCCAGCAACTCTCCCCCGCCGAAGTCAAGCAAAATGCTCAAACTTACCTGGATCAGGTGCGCCCGATTTTAGATTTTGAGACACCGGGACGCTTGGAAATCCGCTACAACTCTGAGTGGCTGGAGCAACTGGATTTAGGGAAAACTCTAGAGTTGTTAGCCACGATGACGGTGGGGCAGATGCTGGCGAAGGAGGGATTTGCCGAACGCTACAAACAGGAAAACCCAATTTACATTCATGAATTTCTCTACCCGTTAATGCAGGGTTATGATTCCGTAGCGGTAAAGGCTGATGTTGAGTTGGGAGGAACCGACCAAAAGTTTAATATTGCTGTTGGCAGAGATTTGCAGCGACATTTTGGTCAAACCCCCCAGTTTGGAATGCTGGTGCCGATTTTGCTCGGAACGGATGGAGTACA
>JALYGX010000191.1 GCA_030776905.1 Cyanobacteriota bacterium
CACGAAGTTTTACCCGGTATAACAGGTCTTTGGCAAGTCTCTGGGCGCTCAAATATTACTAGCTTTGAAGAAGTCGTGCGTCTAGATACCTTCTACATTGAAAATTGGTCTCTTTGGTTAGATTTAAAAATTTTAGCCCAAACAGTTATAGTTCTTCTGCAAAAAAAAGGGGCTTACTAGTTACTACTAATCTTTGCTTAAAGCTATATAGGGGAAAGTTTTATATTAGGTTGGTTAGTTGCTGGCTTAATTCAAATTGTTTAAATTTTTCTAGTCCCTATGAGTACTCTTAGCTATGCAATTGGGGTAGATATCGGTACCACCAGCACCAAGGCAGTTCTATTCACAGAAATTGGGCAAATTGTTAGCCAGCATTCTATCAAATATCCTTTATATACACCGACTGTAGGCGCGGCGGAGCAAGATCCAGAGGAAATCTGGATAGCAGTCACAACCTCAGTGAGAACGCTAATCGAAGCTAGCAAAATCGATACAACTCGACTGCTGTGTTTGTCCTTTAGTGCCGCCATGCATAGTTTAATTGCGATCGCTACAGACGGACAGCCACTTACCAGAAGCATTACCTGGGCAGATAACCGCAGTGCCAAGTGGGCAGATCAACTCAAACAAAATCCCAAGGGACACGCACTCTACCGCCGCACGGGAACACCGATTCATGCGATGTCCCCTTTGGTAAAACTGATTTGGTTACGAAACGAACATCCTCAGCTATTTGAGCAAGCGGCTAAATTCATTTCAATTAAAGAGTTTATTTTTTACCGGCTCTTTCAACAGTACTTGGTCGATCATTCCATTGCTTCCGCAACAGGATTAATGAACCTAAAGGAACTATCCTGGGACAAAGAAGCGCTAGAAATTGCCGAAATTACTGAACAGCATTTATCACAATTAGTCCCAACAACCCATATCGTAGAGAAAATCAGCGAAGCAAGTGCCTGCGAGATGGGAATTCCCGTTAATACGCCCATCGTTATGGGTGCTAGTGACGGCGTTCTTTCTAACCTGAGTGTGGGGGCAATTTCACCGGGAAGTATTGCTGTGACGGTGGGGACGAGTGGTGCCGTTCGAGCGGCAGTTGAACAACCTTGGACAGACCCTCAAGAGCGACTATTCTGCTATGCTCTAACTGAAAATCACTGGGTAATTGGCGGGGCTGTCAATAATGGGGGTATTGTCTTCCAGTGGATTCGCGATCGCTTTGGTGAGGCTGAAGTTGCCAGTGCTAAGGAACTCAGTCAAGATCCATACGATTTATTGATGAATTTAGCTCAAACTGTTGCGCCTGGAGCAGGCGGCTTAATTTTCCATCCTTATTTAGCGGGTGAGAGGGCACCAATTTGGGATGCCAGTGCCAGTGGCTCGTTTGTAGGATTAACGTTGCGCCATACCAAAGCTCATGTGATTCGAGCGGTATTAGAAGGAATTGCCTTTAATTTGAACCTTGTCTTGCAAGCTTTACAAGAGCGCATTGGTAAACCAAAAAGTATTCAGGCGACAGGCGGTTTAGCGAAGTCTCATCTTTGGAGGCAAATCTTAGCAGATGTTTTTGCTCAAGACATTACTGTCCCAGCTAGTTATGAAAGCTCTTGTCTGGGAGCAGTAGTTTTAGGGCTTTACGCACTTAAGAAAATCCCATCTTTAGATGCCGTGACTGAGATGTTGGGAAATTCTCAGCAACACCAACCAATCCAGGAAAATGTAGAGACTTATCAAAAAATTATTCCCCTATACACTCGCCTGCTACATCACCTACAAAGCGAATATACCAACATCGCCCATTTACAAGAGGAATTGAATCGCTAACGGATAGGGGAATAAATCGCCTGAAAAAGTTGGTTACTAGGGCAAAGCTCAAAGAGTAGTTGAAGTGTCTGTGTCTGTGTTAGTGCTTTGTCCAGAGGCGCGATTGCCAGTGCGTTTGTAGCGCATTCTCAGTATAAGTGCCAGGGTTACCTGCTTCATCAACCAGTACAATACCGTAAGCACCACAAACGTTATGGCGATAACTAGTACTGGACGTTTAGAGGTTAGATTATCGAGCACAGTTCTTGCCACAGCATCCGGTTGAGTGACAAAGTCCCAGCTATTGAGCCGTGGGAATCGTCCCAAATAAATGCCAATAGCGCAAAGAGCATGAGTCATCAACTCAGCCCAAACGATAAACTTGCTGGCTCCCTGTCGGTGCAAGTAGTAACCCAGGTTGATTAAAGATATAACGTAGGCTTCAAACCCAGCCACGATCGCGATTAGATGTGGGGGGATAATAACTAGGGTAATTATCCACACCGAGTAGTCAGCACGAATCGCTTGAATCAGGTGAATGATGTCCGTTAGAAGATAAGGGGCATTGGGTAAAAAGGCGATAAACACCAGAAACGCCACCCACCACAGAAGAGAACGCGATCGCGATGGACTGCGGAATAGCCACAGACTTAAAGCCAACGGTATAAAAGCCAGAAACAGATTCCAAGCTATCCAGCCACTGTGGGTGTGTAACGCCGTCAAGGCATGAACTAGTCGCTCTTTCATAGAAATTTTTTACCCGCAAATCTACAAATCTTCAGTAGTAATTGTGATGAGCCGCTTTGAACCACTAGTATAACCATCCTAAAAATGACGGCTCTACTACCGAAGAGTTCTTCTAATGCTCGTTAAGGGTACTTAATTAACTCACACATCCAGGGATGATGGCAGAAGTTTTAGACTGAAGAGAAGGATTTTAATTGAATAGTTTCAAAGCGATCTGAATCTGTCTCAACAAAAAGAACTAGGGAAGAGTAGCGTGGATATCTCAATGCAGGAGCAGTTGCTCTCGGCGATCGCTTCCTATCGCGATAGGATTGATTACCTGGAAATCCGGGTGGCGCAGAGTGAGTCAACCGCGATTTCCTTTCGTGGTGCTCAACTGGATGCCGTAGACCGTAGTTTTAACCTCGCTGGTGGTATCCGCGCCTGTCACAAGGGCGGCTGGAGCTTTGTCACGTTTAATAATTTAGGTGAGTTGAAAGACCGAATTTCTGAAGCAATTGCTCAAGCTCACTTGGTGGGCAAAGAGCAGACTGTCTTAGCCCCTGTGGAGCCGATACACGATTATGTCTCAGTGGCGCTGGGTCGTGACCCTCGTGGCGTCTCGATGGCTCAAAAGCGACAGTTAATCGAGGAATACAACCAACTGTTGCTGGATTTTGACCCCCGAATTCAGACGACGATGGTGAGTATGCGCGATCGCTTTGACATCACCTATTTTGCCAACTCCACAGGCACCTGCATTGCTCAAGAACGGCTGGATGTCTCGGCAAGATTTGGGGCAATTGCTCGTACTGAGGCGGGTGTTGTTCGCCAAGGCTTCGAGTCTGTTCACTCCCGCTGTGATTACGATGCGCTTACGGGAATTGAAGACCGCGTCATTGGTGCAGCCAAACGGGCTGTTGGTCAGCTAGACGCTAAACCTGTTAAAGGCGGGCAATACACCGTGGTTTTAGACCCTTACCTCTCTGGTGTCTTTATTCACGAAGCGTTTGGGCATCTTTCGGAAGCGGATTTTGTCTACGAAAATCCCAGGATGCAAGAATTGCTGACTTTGGGTAAACCCTTAGCGATCGAACAGCTTAACGTCGTGGATGACGCCACGCTTAACGGTCTACCTGGCTCTCTCAAGTATGACGATGAAGGCGTCCCCGCCCAACGCAAGTATTTAATTAAAAATGGGGTTTTAAATCAGCGCCTGCATTCCCGCGAAACGGCTGGGAAGATGCACGAGGAACCAACGGGCAATGCCAGAGCGCTCGGTGCTACTTATCCTCCGATTGTACGGATGACCAACACGGGTATTGAACCAGGAGACTGCTCGTTTGAAGACATGATTAGTGGTATCGAAGAGGGCGTCTATGCCGTGCGGATGCTGGGAGGGCAGACTAACGGTGAGATGTTTACTTTTGCGGCTGGGGAAGGCTATATGATTCGCAACGGTCAGATTGCAGAACCTGTCAGCGATGTCACCCTCACAGGCAATGTTTTCCAAACCCTCAAAGACATCGATGCGATCGGGAATGACTCTCTCTATGTGAGCGGCGGCTGTGGCAAGGCTGGGCAATCGCCACTAGCTGTGAGTGTTGGTGGTCCTCACCTGCGGATTAAAGATGTGGTCGTTGGTGGTCGTTAGCTCGGTCGTTCTCCCTTCCACTAACAGTAGTCGCCACTAAAAGAGCCAACAAAAACAGGGATGTCACGCTGATCGACTGACATCCCTGTTAATTTTTCCTGACATTCTCAATAAGTAACGTTTTAGATGTCAGAATTAATTTTTCGACAAAATTTAGTTCAAGTTGAGGTAGCTGGCTTCCTGTTGTAGCTGACGAATCAAGGCTTCATCACCGTTAGCTCTAGCTACTTCTAGACGATGTTCCAAGTTTTTTTGGAGATTAGCGCGGTGGGTAGCAGCAGCACCTTGGGCTTTATTATTACGAGTTTTGTTCACGGTAGACAGTCCTTCTTGTTTATTTAATGTATTATCCACTCCTCAAACATAACATGGACAGAATTGGGCTGGCTAGAGGAAATGTAGTTTTTGATACAGAAATTAGCGAACAATTCAGGGTGAGAACCGAATACGTAGCGATCGCCACACGATAAGGCTGGCGGCTGAGACGATAAACTCGCCCAAAGCCGAGATTTAGAGGGCGTTTGTACTCTCACAGCAGCGTTGAAGCGTTTTCCGATGTGCGAGCAAGCCCATCTTCTTGATACAGAGGGCAATTCTCTACCACTACCTGCTTAAATTCAGCAAGAGGACTTTGTCTGCGCCATATTCCAACTTTTGCGGCTTATTTGGTGGCAAGTCTATGCTTTAAAAGCACAATCATTAATTTTATTTATGTTATTTTCGAGTTCAATGGGTCTGCCCAAGGTTACAAACGAGTCTCCTTGAAAATTACGAGGTAATTACATGAAAGCAGTGATACTGGCTGGAGGACTGGGTACTCGACTGAGTGAAGAAACCTCTATCAAGCCAAAGCCTATGGTCGAGATTGGAGGTCGGCCAGTCCTGTGGCACATCATGAAAATTTATTCAGCCTATGGCATAAATGAATTTATCATTTGCTGTGGTTACAAAGGATACGTAATTAAGGAATATTTTGCTAACTATTTCTTACATATGTCTGATGTCACCTTTGATATGCGATTCAATCAAATGAATGTTCACTGCGGTTATGCCGAGCCGTGGCGGGTTACATTGGTTGATACCGGTGACCAGACGATGACGGGTGGACGGCTAAAGCGGGTAAAAGAGCATATTGGCAAGGAAACCTTCTGCTTCACTTACGGAGACGGTGTAAGTGATGTCAATATTAGAGATTTAATTGATTTTCATAAGCAGGAAAAGACTTTAGCAACATTGACTGCCACCTTACCAGTAGGACGATTTGGAGCCTTATCTCTGAAGGAAGAAAATAGAGTGACCAGCTTTAGAGAGAAGGAAGATGGAGATGGAGCTTGGATCAATGGTGGTTATTTTGTCTTAGAGCCAGAAGTAATTGATTATATTGAAGATGACTCTACAGTTTGGGAGAAAGACCCATTAGAAAAGTTATCCATCATCGATCAGCTTGCGGCTTACAAACATTCGGGATTTTGGCAACCTATGGATACTTTACGGGATAAAAATTACCTGGAAGACTTGTGGCACAGTGGTAAGGCTCCTTGGAAGGTGTGGTAGGGGAAAGTATCTCCACGGCCAGAGAAATTTCTACACGTTAGTGACAGGGGTAGGAACACCAGAGGCGTTTATTCCAGGAAAGAAGTTTGGTATCACCCAGTGCGACTTTAGAGCTTATCCGGAAAATCCCTATCCCAACGAGAATTTCCAATGTAGAAATTGAGTATTACTCAGTCGCCTCCGTAGCATGACTTCTATTGTCGGAAAAGCTAACGCAGCAGAGCGCTCCAAGTGGCAGAACCAACAATTCCATCAGGCTCAAGATTAAAGTTGCGTTGAGCTGATTTGACAGCCGCTTGGGTTGCTTCTCCAAAAACTCCATCCACTGTGGCAGAGAAAAAGCCAAGAGTTTTTAGGCGTTCTTGCAAATGCGCGATCGCCGATCCTCGCATACCTGGTTTGAGAATTGGTAAAGTAACGGCTATTGGTTGGGGATTTACGGTTGTGGGAACGTTGGGAGCAGTCGTGACAGAACGGTTACGATTGCTATTGTTCGTTGTGGTTTGCACTGAAGAGGGAACCGGGGCACGTAAGGCTGGCTTACTTGAGGAAGTTGGAGGGGTACTTGAGACAGTAGAAGGAGGCGTTTGTACGACTGGCTCGCTTGGGAACAGACGATTCCAAGTAGCGGAACCAGCTATCCCGTCGGGATTTATGCCGGAGGCTTGCTGGAAGCGAGAAACTGCGATCGCCGTACTCTCTCCATAAAATCCATCTACAGTCCCAGTAAAGTATCCCAGCAGTTTTAGTGCCGCTTGGAGTTCAGATACGTCAGCGCCCTGACTACCAGTTTTTAGGACAGGTCGGTTAACGACTGAAGGTGGGGCTTGAGCCACTTCTCGGCGAACTGAACGAGCGTTACTGGCAACCACGGGCAACTGACCCAGGCTAATTGCTAGCAGACCAAAGGTACTCCACTGGATTAACCAACTACCATTCGCCATTAAACAGCCCTAATCTGACGCCTTCATAAGGTTAGATAGAAGCAGTCTAATGTGCTGTGGGTTCAGATGTCTACCGACAAATCGCAGAAGACAGACAGAAGAACCGCTATAGAGTGTTAATCGCCTCAGCCGGACCGACTAACGAGACATAAGGTTCAATAAAGTAGCGCTTTGCAACCGCTTGAGCCATCTCCGGGGTAACACTTGCCACATCTTGCTGAAACCGAGTGTCGAACTCAATTCCCAGCCCTAGAGTCTCGTACCAGCCATAGGTTTGGGCAAGTTGAGCATTTGTCTGTTTACCTAGTGCATATTGACCGAGTAGTTTATTTTTCGCAGTCTGGAGTTCTTCCGCACTCAAGGGTACTGAGCAAAGGCGTTCGACTTCTGTGCGTAAACCAACCAGGGCTGTCTCAGTATTTTCTGGTGCTGTGCCCATGTAGACCGCGAAGGTGGATACCGACTGGCGTGTAGGATAAAACGCGGAGACATCGTAGGCTAAACCCCGCTTCTCGCGCAGTTCCACAAACAAACGGCTGGAAAGACCGTTACCGAGGTAAGTATTGAGCAGTTTTAGTACAGCGTAGTCCGCCTCTTGTACAGCTGAGGCAAGATAGCCCAGCATGACAATTGACTGCTGCGTTTCTTGTGCCGTCCTAACAACGCAGGGTTTGGATATCAGGGATGGTAGCGATAGTGTGCCTATGGGTGTTTCGGGGGGTTGCCAATCACCAAACACTCGCTCAACCTGTTCAACCGCGTCTTCTGGGGTGATGCGACCAGCGATGCTAATGACGATGTTGTCAGGACGAAAATACGTCTGATGAAAGTCTTTCAAGTCAGCGCGGCTTAAATTAGATACGGTGGCTTCAGTTCCCAGCACTGAGAGGGCATAGGGATGGTCTTGATACATTGCCTGCCGCAACTGTTCAAAGGCAATGGTAAAGGGCTGCTCTTTTTGAGAACGGATGTCTTGTATGGTTAAGTGCTGTTCCAGTTCCACCTCAGCTTCTGGGAAACTAGGCGATCGCACAATCTCCCCCGCTAGCTGCAATATTTCCGGCCAGTCAGCGGAAACCGTCTTCAGCGAGAGCAAAAAGTAATCCGTCGATGCATCTGCGCTGAGATTCGCTCCCACCGACTCAACTCGTTCGGCAATTTCCATCGATGACAGCCGTGCTGTCCCTTTAGTGATTACATCTGACAACAGGTGAGCAAGTCCTGCTTTTTCTGGTCGCTCCCACTGACTACCAGCGCGAATAAATATACGACTTGAAATAATATCTGCTGCGGAATTTTCGACAGCAATGACAACGATGCCGTTATTGAGAACAGTACGATGAATTATTTGCTGTTTTTGCGAGGCGGTCGCGGTTTGAGACATTAGTTGCTAGTTGTTGGTTGTTAGCTATTATGCGTTGGTTGTTTTTTGTCCTTTGTCCTTTGTCCTTTGTTCAACTAATGACCAATGACCAATGACTAATCCCCGTCCATCGGTTTAAGAATAGTAACGGCATAGTGATAAGGAGAAAGGTACTGCTGCGCCAAGTGCATCAAGTCTGATGGCTTGAGTCTCTGAATTTGATGTGGGTAAGTAACGGCTACTTCTGCTGTTGCAATGGTGTTGTAGTAACCGTACAAACCGGCAATCTGCGTTGCCGCTTCTGTAGAAAAGGTGTAGTCATTACACAGTAGGCGCTGGCAACGGCTGAGTTCGGTTGGCGATACTGGGGTTCTCTGTAACTGGTAAAGGCGATCGCAAATTAGCTCTTCTACTTGTTCTAAGTCCTGTGGCTCTAAGCAGGCACTAATTGTAAACAAACTGGAATCGCGCTGTAGCGAGAAACCACTACTGATATGCTGCACTAATCGTTGCTCTTCCCTTAATTCTCGTACCAAGCGCGAAGAACGTCCATCTGCTAGCAGCACGGAGAGTAAATCCAAACCATAGGCATCTCGCAGTTGATCGACGCCAGGACCAATCCAAGCCATCAGCAAACGTGCCTGTTCCAGCCGAGGTAAACACAGTTCCTGACGGCGGATTCCCGTGATTGGCGGTTCAGCTTCGGCGATCAATCTAGGACATGCAGCAGGTTGAGGGAAGTCTTGGAACGACTGATTCACGAAATTTAATGCCGCTTCTTGCTCCACTCCCCCGACAATGACCACTGTCATATTTTCTGGTTGGTAGTGAGTCGAGTGGAAGGAGCGCATCTGTTGAGGCGATCGCTCCATTAATTGCACTTCGGTTCCCAAAATTGGTCGTCCATAGGGATGATACTGGTAAACGCTCTCTGAGAGTGCTTGATAACCCAGCCAATCCGGATTGTCGTAGCAGGAACGGATTTCTTCTAATACCACATCCCGTTCCCGAACAAATTCGTCGTCAGGAATTGCTGGGTGTAAGAG
>JALYGX010000192.1 GCA_030776905.1 Cyanobacteriota bacterium
GCATAGACAGGGACGAAACAGGAAAACTATTGCCACTTTAACTCTTGAATAGACTACTTAGAATAAACGAAATTAGGCAAATCCGACCTGAGGGAAGCTATCTGATGTCAGCAAAACGAGTTAATCAATAATTATTTACCGTTTTGTTTGATATCAGTTAAGTAATATACTAAAAACAATTTGTCTGATTTAAAGACTAAGTTTTCATTGAAACCTATATTTTTCAGCTCTTAGCTATACGGTTAGGCACTCTTTAACTTGAGAGCTATCTTTCGGCTCCTAAGAAAATTGCCATAGAGCCTACTTCTTTTATTTTGTAGGCAATAAGAGCAGTATTCACACAGCGACAACAAGACAATCGTATGAATCATCAGTGCTAGCGACAAGAGAGATTTTCCAGAATATACTCAAAGAGAGCCTGTGTGAATACATATACCTTGGATCGACCTTTTCGCCCTTCCGTTCGCTCCGTCCGGATGCACTGATATCGGTTGATGAACAAGGATGTCTAGCTGTAGATAGGTAATTATGACTGTATTTTTTGTAATACTAGGACGTTGTTACACAAGGTTTGTTAACCGGTAGAAGAAATTGATGCGGTACTCACTATTAAGCCGGTTTCGAGGTACATTACTGGGCAGCTTTGTAGGAGAAATTCTAGACCGCGATTTGGGACGAGTCTTGGGTGAAGCAACTTTTAGACCACCCGAACCAGGAAATGACAAACCGAGTCCAATACTTTCCGATTGGAGCCAGATTGCAACGTGTGGAACCAAGAGTTTAATTGGCTGTGGCAGGCTTGATGTCGAAGATTGGCTGCTTCACTCCACTAACACGCAGCCTTCTTTCACGTTATTAAAGAGGGCAGCTACTAGCAACCAAGCGGCAGTGGCGACGCTACCGATCGCATTATTTTTTCACGATGATGAAATTAAGTTGCGGCAACAACTGCTGGCGGGCGCGGCGGTTTGGCAGCAAGAGTCTGAAGGGTATGAGGGTATATTGGCAGTAGGTTATGCGATCGCGCAAGCTCTGACTGAAAAACTCGACCCTACCACCTTAATCCCCCGCATCCTTGTCTATCTGGGAACCTCTCAAACCCCCCTAGTGCAACAACTAGAACAGGTACAAACGCTATTAGAGCAAGGTGCAGGGTTAGATACCACGTTTACCCAATTGCGTCGAGAAGCTCAACGTCGAGGTGAGTCACTGCTTCGCCCCTACACCTCCATTGCCCTAGCGTTTTACTGTTTCCTCAGCACTCCAGAACATTTTCATCTCTGCGTGAGCCGTGCTGCCCGTATCAGCTACCAACCCCTAATTACCGCTGCTCTCACAGGCGCTCTAGCAGGTGCCTACAATAGTAGCATCGGCATCCCGATGGGCTGGCGTCTGGCGACTAATCAAATCAACCTTGGTAGTGAGAGGCTACAACTCGCAGACCGCTTATTTGCAACTTGGTCTGGTGTTTATGATGTTTCAACTGCCCACTTGTGCCATCGGGCAGCTGTGGCAGCGCCGCGAGTGATTCAGCCTCGCTAAGAAGGTGCAATGAGTAAACAGGGGTACGTCACTCGTGAGATAAAGCTTAACAAACGGTTAGAAGTTTGGAGCGTGCTTGTTGGTCAAAGATATCATCCCGCCATACTCGCACAGCCCTTCCTCAGGGCAAACCCAGCAGCGAACCGACAATATTACCTAAAGAAAGCCACCAACTTTGCAGTTTTGCCGAGGGCTGAACCCTTGCCCGTGCGTAGTGCCTTTCGGCTAACTATAGATAAATTTAAAGATGTTGCATCGTTCTGCTGACATCCAAGCCTGCTTTGCAATCCCACTGGTCCCATTACCGGAAATGGCAAGTTCTGTGCTATGAAAACGCTTCATTCATTGACGCAGCCGATTATGCAATTGCGGCGAACCTCTAGGCAGCTTTGCGCTTGGTTGTCGTTGGGCGTAGCTAACTCCACTGCCAACGCTTCAGGGTCTCAAACTCAGGAAGGTAAGGGGACTGAGCCTCGACAGTCGAGACGGTATCAAAAGCCCCTTTATCGCCCTAAAGGCAACCGTAAGGCGTACAAAAAACGCCCACAAGTCGTCTGGTTGCTAGCCGTAGTCTCCCTCACCAGTGTCATGGGAAACCGCTTCTACAATCAACCGAAGCTGGATGTCGGCAAAGCGGCTCCCCAGACCATTCGCGCTCCCTTGAGTGCCAGTGTCGAGGACACCAAAACCACGGAAGAAAAGCGTAAGGCAGCCCGGACAGGTTCTATTCCTGTGTTGATGTTAGATAACTCGATCACCCAAAAGATTGATCAGGATCTTCAGCAATCTCTTGATAAGGCAGAGGAACTGCGACAAAAGGGGGGACCTTTTCCCTTTGTAGAGACGACGGTGCTGTCAGATTCTAGTCAGCAGTATCTGCGCCAAACTAAAGAATGGGAGTGGCAAGCGGTTTTAGCGGCAGCAAATATCGATGGAAATGTGAAGCCGTCTGCTCCAGCAGAAGGAGCGCTTGATCGCATTGAGAAGCCACAGAATCTTTTTTTTGCCCAAGCGGTGAGCGAATTGCAAAGCTACCGTCAGTTGTCTTCTCCTCCAGCGTTCTCTGGTTTAATTGCGTCGATTGCACTCGCTCGTCAAGGTTACGCTCAAGCACTGCATCAACTCTCAGAACCGCTTGCCACCGAATCCGGTCGTCATTACGATGCCTCCTTGCTGGATCTATCGGATGGAGTCTGGCAGGAAACGCGCAACGGTATCTCTCAAGTCTCAAAGCGCATCCTGACTCAAGGAATTCCGCCAGGACTACCGCCCAATATTTTAGAGGAGGCGGTAAATTTGCAACTGAGTACTGTTGTTGCTCCTGAGGCGATGCCGTTTGCGACTCAACTACTCAAAGGCGTCTTGCAGCCTAACTTAATTGAAGATAAAGAACAAACGAAACGCCGAGCCGAACAGGCAGCACAAGCCGTGGAGCCTGTAATTGTCTCCGTGCAGCGGGGAGAAGTGATCGTCTATGCCCATGAGAACATCACCCAACCCGAGTTTGTTCTGCTGGATTACTTTAAATTGAGCCGTCGGGGAGTGAACTGGCACGGGATAGGTGGATTTGCTGCTCTCGTTACCGGGGCAGTTGGCATTTTTTGGCTAGTGGAGCGGCGAGTGCATCCTAGCCTGCGACAGCGCGACCATCTTTTAGTGTTGCTCCTGAGTCTGAGTAGCCCACTGCTAGGGTCTTTTGGTGTCTACTATACAAATTTGCCCGCGATCGGTTTGTTGGTGGGCAGCTTTTATAGTCCAGTTCTGGGAATTACTGTTGTGAGTTTACTGACGGGGTTAGTCACATTCAGTATGGAACTGATCTGGGAATATTTACTGGCTGGTGCGGCGGCGGCTTTAGTCGGGGCATGGATAGCTGGGCAAATGCGATCGCGTGAGGAACTGGCTCTTTTGGGCGTTGCCGTTGGCTTAACTCAGGGAGGTGTCTACCTACTCCTCAATCTCTTCCTCAGTGCCTCAGTTGGTTCGGTTTGGTATACCGTACTCCAAGCAGCCGCTTTATATGGTTTGGCTGGTTTGTCTTGGAGTGTAGTGGCGTTGGGGATATCGCCTTACCTGGAACGGGTGTTTGACCTGGTGACACCCATTCGTCTTGCGGAATTGGCCAATCCTAATCGCCCTCTCTTAAAACGTCTCGCGGCTGAGGCACCTGGAACGTTCCAGCATACGATGTTTGTTGCTTCCCTGGCTGAAGCTGCTGCACGAGAACTGCACTGTAATGTAGAACTTGTCCGCGCTGGGACGCTCTATCACGACATCGGGAAAATGCACGACCCCTTAGGATTTATTGAAAATCAAATGGGCGGTCCCAACAAGCATGATGAGATTAATAACCCCTGGCAGAGTGCTGAGATTATCAAAAAGCACGTCATTGAAGGACTGGTTATGGCACGCAAGCACCAGTTGCCGAGAGCAATTCGGAACTTTATTCCAGAGCATCAGGGAACGTTGCTGATTTCTTATTTTTATTTCCAAGCTCAACAGCAAGCTCAACAGGAAGGCGCTTCGCCCGTGCAGGAGTCAGATTTTCGTTATGATGGGCCAATTCCTCAGTCACGAGAAACGGGTATTGTCATGCTAGCTGATGCTTGTGAAGCGGCGTTGCGATCGCTTAAAGATGTCACTCCAGAAACTGCCCTAGCGATGATTAACAAAATCCTTAAAGCCCGATGGCAGGATAATCAATTGCTAGATTCGGGGCTAACACGGGAGGATTTATCAATTATCGCCGAGGTTTTTGTCAGAGTTTGGCAACAGTGCAATCACCAACGCATTGTTTATCCAAAAGCTGCCCTGAATTGTCCCCCATCAGCTAGTTGAATCATGACTCCTTAAGTCATGTTTAGTCATCCACTCTTTATGCCTGCCAAGCGTTCCAGTTCGTCCACTGTACGTTCTAACTCGTCAACTAGAGGTGTTGCCCCAGTAGTGAGGAAGGCTTTGACTAAAGAACGGTAATACCAAAGAGTGCCTTCTTTACCTCCTTTGAAGCGTTCCCATACAGCATCTCCTAACACGCGATAGTCGTTCAAAATTGAACGGGCATTATGCAGCTTGTCGGATGCTGAGACTAATAGCACTGAGGCTGAAGCTTTGGAAATATGCGCAATATACGCTTCTTTGCGCTGACGCCAAGGAGGTTTGGGCGTTATATCCGTGTCGGTGCAGCCATCGACAATCGCTGTAACAGTATCGCCAAAGCGACGGCGAATTTCTTCTCTAGTTGCAGCACCGCCTTGGTCTTCGATCGCATCATGGAGTAA
>JALYGX010000193.1 GCA_030776905.1 Cyanobacteriota bacterium
GTGTAACTCCCAGAAATTGTTGAACTGCTGCACTGATTAAACAAACTAAGGACTGCTGTTAGGCGATCGCATCTATCTAGGGAATAACCTTTGTGTCAAGTTATTCTGTTGCTAAGACTCTTCAGACAGTTCTAGCTCCAGAAAGAAAATTTCACCCCTTTCTTCCCAGGTGCGTCATGCCACGCCAAACAAAATACCCCCTCATTTAGATGAGCGGGGTAAGATAATATCCTTTTGATTACTAAATCAAGATACCATTACAGAAGCTTGCCCCTTATCTGCTCAAAGATAGGCATTTTTGTTAAGTGCAACTGTATAAATTAACACATTTTTTTGGGCAATAGAGCAGTAGAGGAATTAGCAGTAAGTTGTATTCTGTCTTAGCCGCTTGGGTATCAGGGAGAGGAAAAGATCAATTTTCCAGGCCAAAGTGGATAGGAATTAAGCAAAGATGATCGCAAGTGGCAAGCAGAGTTATTAAACTCTATCTATAGACAAAGTTTCTGTTTGAACGTGTTTGACTCACATTGTGTTAAAACTGCGCTCCCAATAGCACGTTGCCAATGGGTGCAGTCACAACCAGAGCTTTACACTTCTTAATCCAGTTTGTGCAAGCGTTGCCACGCCACTAGGCTTATCGCTTACACTTATCACACATCCCTTATGAGAGCACCAATGCTAACCCCTTCGTAGGTGCTCGCGCTCCTTGCCATCTACGCCAAAGAACGTCATGATCTCAACAACATCATCTACATCCTCGCCTCGGCGCGAAGGAGCCGATAACGGAGTACTGATTGCTAAACGATTAAAAGAAAAAACTCAAAATTATAAAAAATTAATAGCACTAGTATTGCAGTGGACGGGAGGGCAACCCTTCCTCACCCAGAAGCTATGTAAACTGATCGTTAATTCTGAAGATTCACCTCCCAATGGTGGTGAAGGCGAATGGCTCGAAAAATTAGTACAAAAGCAGTTAATTGAAAATTGGGAGAACCTTCCCGAACTAGAGCATTTGCGGACAATACGCGATCGCTTGCTCAGACGTAAGCAGCGCAGTCTGAAGCTATTAAAGCTATATCAGCGAATTTTGCTAGAAAATGGACTGGCAGGTAATGACAGCTCAGAAGAAAAAGAACTGCGCCTGTCAGGTTTAGTCGTCAAACACCAAGGCAAGTTAAGAGTTCACAATCGGATTTATGCCTCCGTATTTAGCGAGACTTGGGTCGAAAACGCCTTAAGGTCGATACAGTCTGAGCTAGCACCAACGGATGCTGAATTTCTCAAAACTCTCGCTGAATTAGAAAGAAAACTTCTAGTGTCTCAGGTAGACATATTGTCTCGCACAGACAACGAAGCTGAAGAACAACGGTCTGCTCAAGCTCTCTATGAGGTACTGCGGGATGTCACCTCGAAAGTTGGAGAATTACTCGGTGCAGACCGAGCCACTATCTTTTTACTCAATGACGAAAAAACCGAACTCTGGTCACTGGTTGCGGAGAATGAAGAGGGTGAATTTCTAGATATTCAGGTGCGAGTGGGGGAAGGAATTGCCGGTCAGGTTGCCCAGAGTAAGAAGGTTATCCATATTCCCGATAACGTCTACGACGATCCACGGTCTGCACTAGTTAAGGAGTATGACAAGAAATACAACTACCGTACCGAAAATATCTTAGCCTTGCCGATTTTGGATGAGAACAAGGAAGTCGTTGCGGTTATTCAGTTACTGAACAAATTACAGGCCTCTGCCGGACTGAGTACGATACCCTTATCCGCGTTTAGCGGCGATGATAGAGAAGCTGCTTTTGATTTTGAAAATCCCCAGGATGACTCTCATCATGAAATTGAGCACAGGGGTTTTACAAAATTAGATCTAGAACGATTGGCTAAATGTGTCGTTCCGATTCGACGCATTTTAGAAAGCTGCCAGTCTTGTTATAAAGCAACCAAGAAACTGCGAGCAACTGCTGCACTCGCCGAAGCAACGCGCTCTCTTGACCAAATTAATTTGGACACCAAAGCCATCCTTCAGCGAGTGATGAATACCGCTAAGAAGCTAATGAACGCCGATCGCAGTACGCTGTGGTTGGCGGATAATGACCGTGGCGATTTGTGGACAGAACTTCCTGGGAAAGGGGAACTACGGTGTGCCATTGGAGTTGGTTTTGTGGGTCAAGTTGCTCAAACCCGCGAACCTATGATTATTCCCTTCGACTTGTACGAGCATCCTAGTGCCGGAAATGCAAAAAAAATCGACGAGCAAACCCGTTATCGCACTTGTAGCCTACTGTGCATGCCCGTTTTAAGTCCGGATGGCGAGTTGCTGGGTGTGACGCAACTCGTCAACAAGCGGAAACCTGGTGACTTTGGTGAATATAACAAAGATGAATGGCCTGCCGTTCCTGACTTCTTCAAGGCTAGCTTTGACAAAAACGATCGCCAGTCCATGCAAGTTTTTAATGAGCGAGTGGGAGTGGTACTCCAGTTCGTCAAGACTCATGAAACACTCAAGCAGCTTGCACAAATCGAACCGAAAGAAGCGATTTACAATGCCTTAGCTGTACTCAGTAATTCTGTGTCTGACCAGAGTGATGAGGCTCTCTACAATGCTCTCTATCACCTATTGAGCTTTATTAAGCTATCCATCGGTAACTTATTAGAAGCCGAACACACAACTATCTTCCTGTTAGATGCAGAAGAAACTGGATTTTGGTCGTTGGTTGTCGAAGAAGGCGAAACTAGCGCCACAGAGATGCGGATTGCGGCGAGTCAAGGCATAGCCAGTAAAATTGTGGCAACCAAATCTGTAAAAGCCACCAATCAACCGGGTAAGTTTAATGACGTTTTAGTCTATCGAGGTATCAACCCGCTAACCATCCATCGACTTCAGAATCTGCTACTATTTCCCATCGTGAATCCGAAGGGAAATATAGTAGCCATTGTCCGAGCCTTCAACAAATTAAACTCCCCCCTAGTACCGGGTGTTCCTTTATCAGAACAAATTGACTCCACTGGGTTTATACAAGCCGATGCCGATAAGCTGAAGCAACGAACGAAGTCAATTCTGCCGATTCTGCAAGCGTTCCAATCCTTCCATCGAGAAATCCGCACGATTCAGGAGCAACGAAAAGCGATCGATCCGCTTTATCAAGCGATCAGCTTCGTTAGCCAGGGTAGTGGAAATCCCGAAGAATTACTGCAAAAAGTCATGCAAGCGGCGAAAAAACTCACCAATGCCGATCGCAGTACTCTTTGGCTTGTAGATTATCAAAGTAATGAGTTGTGGACGCAAATCCCTCAAGCTGACGGTTCCTTGATGGAAACGCGAGTACCGATGGGAGACGGTTTTGTGGGTATGGTGGCTCAAACAGGTCACCCCGTGAATATTCCCTTTGACCTTTACGACCATCCTGACTCGGATATCGCCAAAAAAACCGACGAGAAAACACATTATCGTACTTGCAGCCTACTGTGTATGCCAGTACTAGGTTCTGATGGCGAGTTGTTGGGTGTGACTCAACTCGTCAACAAACGAAAAGCAGGCGAGCATCCAGAGTATACCCCAGCGGATTGGCCTACAGTTCCTGACTACTTCCAAGCAAGTTTTGAGGAGAAAGATCAAAGGGATATGGAGATATTTAACAATCAAGTTGGTGTTGTTATTCCAGGGGTCATGTAATTAGGTTTGCCGTAAAATTTGCACGAGCTAACATGAATAAATTAGGCTGGTGCCCACACAGGAGTTGAAGCCAGCCAAAATTGGTTGCTCCAACTTACTTCGCCTGAGCGAATTGCGAAAACTTGTTTGTAGGGTTGTTCGCTTAACTTTCAAAAAGTTCAGCTAACTCCTCGTTTGATGTCCCCAGAATTCGTGCCAACCTCTTTAGCTCACTATCTGTAAAACCATCTCGCACCTCCGTTAACTCCTCAACCGATTTTCCTAAGATGCGTGATAGGGATCTTAACTGATCATCGCTAATGTCTTTGCCACTATAAATATCTTTCAGTTCTTTAGGAGACAATTTGTAAGAATAGCAAAAGCGAACAAAGTCCTTAGTCGTGAGGTCAAGTGCAATTTGCCGTTCGCGAAGCAAGTAGGCGATCGCTCGCGTTCCATGTTCGGGACGTTTGGCTTTGTCCAGGTATTGTTTAATCATCTTATTCACATGATTTCTGTTGCCACCCGTCCGCCTGATTAAGTCTAAACAAGCCATTTGTAATGCCTTGCTTAAAGTATCGTTTTCTTCATGAAGTCTTTCATACTCATTAAAAGTTTCCACAATTCTGGCAGCAAACTCTGGAGTGCAAAATCCAACTTCCATTTCCTCAGAGGAAATTGCAATATAGGAGCGATAGTGGTTAACTTGCAAGCGCAAAGCTTGATTAGTTTGTGTCATAAATCTAACTTTTGAGCCAGAGCTATTTCTTAAGGAAGTTATACCAGCTTCCCCGCTAGTGTCTTGAGTAACAGTGGGGTTTTATTTTCTCTGAACCGTGGGGAATTATTAATTCTACAATCAAAAGCTCTGGATGCCGATCAGAAGAAGGGACGCTGGAGAGAAACTTTGCCATAAGTGGTTCCAGCTTTCTTGATAGGCGTCATGGCGAGTTCACCGCCACCAAAAAAGAAAACACTTCTTTCCCTAGCCCCTAATCCCTAGCCCCTAGCCCCTATTTTCATCAGAGTACCCTTGCTCTTGAAGGAATCGCTTGCCTTAAACCTGGCAATTGGGCGCAGCGGTGCAACCTACTGGGTAAGCAGATTTGTAGGTACTAGAGCGCTTACCAAACAAGGTATAACGATTATCGCGAACTTGCTCGTAAACGCGATCGCCTAGCCATTTCATTCCAGGCATGGCTCGGTAAGTCGAGACAAACACATCGCTTACAGGTAGCAGACGCCCAATTTCCTCTGCGGCATCACTGCCTTGCCATCGGCGTTTAGGTGACTGGGCATCAATTAAAATCATCCCCATCTCGCAGTCTTGAGGCGTTACCGCAAAATTTTTCAAAGCGTCTTCATCCTGCATCGGGATGTAATCAAAAAGCTGTCCCTTATCCAGGTTTTCTAGCACCTGTACCAGAGTGACGCAAAGGTTGCAGTTGCCGTCGTAAATGACGTGGTAGTTCATATTAATCAGGGTTTGTTTTGGGAAAAATGCTATATATCCTTATTTTTAACTATATTTTTCCCTAGCTGAACCTTTTCCCCTGCTTCTAATCAAGGTTCAATGCCATCGCTCAACCATACTGATGGCTTCACCCTAAAAACTAACCGTAGATTTAGCTTTTTCATGTAGTAGTGGTGTTTTCAGCTACAGTCCTCCTAGCGACCCAGGAGAGAAAATACAGGATCGAAGGCAAACGGCAGTAATCTGCCTGTCAACAAAGGTGATTCATGAAACCCCGAATCATTGTCTGTGGATTGGGTAGCACTGGCTATAAAATTTTGGGATTACTAAGACAGCAGGAAGCCGCTGTTGTTGGCATCAGTGACCGCCCTCTCGCTACAGAAGAGGATAATGTCGTTATTGGAGATTTACGAGCGGCTTCTACCCTGCGGCGTGCTGGGATTGAAGAGGCTCACACCTTGGTTCTGTCCAGTAATGACGATGCTCTAAACCTGGCAATTCTTACCCAAGCCAGAATTCTCAATCCTGGGATTCGCATCATTAACCGATTGTTTAACACCAGCTTAGGCAATCGCCTCGATCAAACTCTCCCCGATCACGTTAGTTTAAGCGTTTCTGCTTTGGCAGCACCCGTGTTTGCTTTTGCGGCACTGGGTAATGAAGCGATCGGGCAACTGCGACTGTTTAATCAAACTTGGCCCATCTACGAAGAAGTTATCACTGAAAATCATCCCTGGCTCGGACGGCGCTTGAATAACCTCTGGGATGACCGATCGCGGATGCTAATTTATTACCTGCCTAACAAGGGTAAGGTCGATCTAGTATCGGCAGTAATACGCGGGTTGCAGTTGGAATTAGGCGATCGCCTAATTGTCGGTACTCAACCCAACACCAGTAGCCGTCGTCACTCTTGGCTGCGCAAACTACTCAAAGTCCTGACCAGCCTGCGACACTTTCAGAATCACGCTCAATCAGTGCTAGTGGTGGCTTTCACTCTCCTAGCGATGATTCTTAGTGCAACACTAACCTATGTGTGTGTCAACCATCAGGTATCAGTTGTCGATGCCCTCTATTTTTCCGTTGGCATAGTTACGGGTGCTGGTGGAGCAGAACAAGTGGTAGAACATACCCCTGACGGCATTAAAATCTTTACAGCCGTGATGATGCTGGTGGGAGCAGGTGTTATTGGTATTTTCTACGCTCTGCTCAATGATTTTGTTTTAGGTGCCCGATTCAAACAGTTTTTAGACGCGGCAAGAGTGCCAGTACGAAATCACCATATTGTCTGCGGACTCGGCGGCATTGGTATTCAGATTGTCAACCAACTTCATTGCCACGGACACGAGGTTGTGGTGATCGAGCGCGACCTCAGCAACCGTTTCCTGACTACTGTCCGTTCTATGGGAATCCCCGTCCTTCAGGGCGATGCCAGTTTATCGGCAACTCTGAAAGCCGCTAATGTACAGCGAGCCGAAGCACTTTTAGCCGTCACCAGCGATGATACTGCCAATTTAGAGATTGCCCTCAGCGCCAAAAGCCTCACTCCTAAATTGCCAGTAGTTGTCCGCAATCAAGACCCACACTTTTCTCGGATGGTGCAGCAGGTTTTTGAATTTGAAGCCGTGTTGTGTCCAGCCGAATTAGCGACTCCTTCCTTTGCGGCGGCAGCTTTAGGAGGGCGAATTCTGGGGAATGGAATGACTGGCAATACGCTTTGGGTTGCCTTAGCAACGATGATTACACTAGGACATCCTTTCTGCGGATGCCGTGTCAAAGAGGTCGCAATGGATGCTGACTTCGTACCCCTCTATATCGAAACCAATTGCCAAACCCTACATGGTTGGGATGTCTTGGAGACTTGCCTTAGTGCTGGTGATGTTTTGTATCTCACCATGCCAGCATCTGGATTAGAACAGTTGTGGCGTGTGACGCCATCTCAGCTAATCGCCAGTTAATCGTAATAACAGTAATTAGTTGAAGCGATTTCATCCTGATTTCATTTCTCAATGAAAGACTGATTAGAAGGTGGAGATTCGTACTGTACTTGAGTTTCCTCGGTACTTAAGGACATTCCTAATGATGCGCCCCTCTAACCGTTCCCAACCTCCTATGCCGCTCCGTTGTGTTTCTGGAGCAATCCTGAGCCTTGTCCTCCTATCTGCTCCTACTGCTGTTTTAGCCCACGCCGGACATGGTGGACATGAATTTCAGGGGGGAAACGAAGCTGCACAGCCCTCTGATGCTATCCAGATCGATGCTCAAACCTCCAAGCGGCTAGGAATTAAGGTCGAGCCAGTCAAACGACAGCAGCTAGCTGTTGGGATTAAAACCACTGGTCAGATTGAAACCCTGCCCAACAAAAAAGTAGAGGTGAGCACACCAATCCCAGGGAAAGTTGTTGAGCTGTTAGTGGAACCCGGTGCTTCTGTAAAAGCGGGTCAACCGGTCGCCGTCTTAGCCGCACCGGACTTAGTGGAACTGCGCGTCAACTCCCAGGAAAAACAGGCGGAGGCTCAAGCCGATTTGCAAAAAGCGCAAGCCGACTTAAACTTAGCTAGAGCAAATCTAGAGCAACAGCGTCAAATTGCAGCCGCAGACATCCAACAAGCTAGCACCGAAGTTAAGGTCGCTCAAGAAAAGTATGACCGAGACAGGGAGTTGGCGAGTTCGGGAGCGCTTCCGCGACGCCAGATGCTGGAATCGGAAGCTCACCTAAGAGAAGGGCAAGCTCAACTGACTAAAGCAAGCAGTCGCCGGGAAGTTTTGGAAGCTGAAGCTCAACTCAAACGCGCCCAAGCTGCTGTTGAGGCGGCTCAATCCCATCTTCGCCTGAGCGATACCGCCTATCAGATGCGGCTCTCTCAGCTAGGAACTGGTGCTAATGAGAAAGGATTAGTGACAGTGACAGCTCCCATCTCTGGTACAGTTAGCGATCGCGAAGTAACCCTCGGTCAAGCCTTCGAGGACGCAGGCGGCAAGCTGATGACGATTGTGAATGATAGTCGAGTTTTTGCCACTGCGAATATCTATGAAAAAGATTTAGACAAGGTCAAGATGGGACAACGTGCGATCGCAAAAGTCGCTAGCCTACCTAACCGCACTTTCAGCGGACGAATTGCTGTAATTGGCTCAGTAGTGGAAGGCGAAACGCGGGTAGTGCCAGTGAAAGCCGAACTGGACAACGCTGGCGGAGAACTCAAACCGGGAATGTTTGCCGAATTAGAAGTCCTAACAGACCGGACACCGACAGCTATTTTAGCCATTTCTAGCTCGGCGGTGGTTGAGGCAAATGGTAGAAAACTTGTTTATGTGCAAAATGGCGATGCATTCCAACCTGTTGAAGTCACGTTAGGTCAAACCTCTGGGGACATGGTTGAGGTGAAAACTGGTCTATTTGAGGGGGATCTGGTAGTTACCCAGCGTGCGCCTCAACTGTATGCTCAATCTTTGCGGGGGGGTAGCAAGAAACCAGAGGCGCAGGGCGCTGCACCCGCACCATCCCAAGCGACTAATTCTAGCAAGAGTAGTTCTCACTTGCCTTGGTGGTTGGTCATTTCTGCTGGGGGAGGGATCGGCGCGATCGCAGTCGGTTCCTTCTGGTTAGGTCGTCGCAGCAAACCACAGCAGACATTAGCATCCAACGCACTGGTTTACAATACTAAAAACGGTTCTACATCTCCCAACGGCTTCATTGAATTGCCAGAATCTGGAGTATCTTGTGAATTACCCGTCCTAGCGGAAAACACTCATCGTCACTCTGA
>JALYGX010000194.1 GCA_030776905.1 Cyanobacteriota bacterium
TTTTAGTGCCTCAGCAGTACGCAAAAGTCATACAAACCCGGAAGTTTAGAACAGGCATAACGGGTGATGACGGGAAAGGAGAACAGCTAGAACTGCGGTGGAAGGGATTACAATCTGTGCTGCCACCCAGCCTCCATCCAACTAGTGGGAACTATTTTTATCTAGAGGGGTGCGCCATTCAAGAGTGTGAAATTGCGCTCGCTCCCGATTGGATGCTCTTGGCGATGCTGATTGAGCCTGCTTGTTCAATAGCTAACGCTTTGCCCACGGCATTGACCACGACCACAGTTCCCAAACAATCTAGCGCCCTGAGTCCAATAGTGAACCCTTCGATTCTATCAATTCGCCATCCTGAGCAAATCTCCTTACCCGTGCCCGAAAATTTTCCGCTTCTGCTGGGTTGCCGCAAGGAAGTCCGAGAGTGGGTTGCCGTAGGCGTTCCTAAGGGTTCGGGGCGCAACGATGTCGCGATTGAAGTAGGGCTGGAACTCATTGCTGTCGAGCGACATTTACTGTCAATTAACCAGTGCTTTGAAGATTCTGCCAAGCAGTTGTTCAGTGAGTTTTGTCAACGCTCAGGCATGACCCATAAAGAAGATGAAGAGCGTTTTCGGTGGTGTGAAGCCAAGCATCCCTCTCCGAGTGCCGGAACGGAAGGTGTAGAGACGTGCATTCAAGCTTGGTACTGGCGTGAGTTTGTCAAGCCTCAGTTGGCTTTGGTGAGCAATTCTGGTGTCCCGCACCCTAATGGTAACTTTGGCAGTAGCAATAATGGCTCGGGGGGTGACGACGGTAAAATTATCAGGCTGGTGTCATCTGACTTACTGACTAGTGCCTCTCTGGAAAGAGAGATTGACCAGCTACTGGCAATAGACATCCTGCCATCTAAGCTAGAGGCTATTATTCCCGAACTGGCCCGACGCTCTAACCGCTCCGAAAAAGCGGTTTGGAAGCTTTACCTGGCTAAGGAAAATGAACTCAGTCAAGCTGAAAACCTGGAAAGTAATTCGGGACAGTTCAAAAAGCTGATTGAGTATAGCAACAAGAGCCTCGATCTTTTTGAAGTTTTCCCCCAGTTCCTGGCTAATGCCCTTTTGACCAAAGCCAAATCTGACCAGGTTGACCCAATCCACTTAGTACAGAATTTGCTGCCTGCGGTGGGGGGGATTCTGGGTGGCAATATCGCTATTATTGCCAAGCAGGGTGTCAGCGACGCAGACCACTGGCGTGAATACCCTGTAATTTGGACATCCAATATTTCTGAACCCAGTACTGGGAAAACCAACGCACAAAACACCATCTTCAATCCTCTGAAGCGGCTGCAACAACAAGAGGATAAGCGCTATAAGGAAGCCAAAAAGCGGCTCAAGCAAGTAGAAGCCGCGTGGCAACGTAAATCAGCCGAAGAAAAACAAGGACTTCTTGATTCACGAGAAAACCCGGAAGTCTTCAAAGAAGAAGTTATCGGGACTCGACGTAAATGGCAATACGACATTGCTCAGATGGAAGCTGTCTTACGCCGACTCTCAGAACAAGACCCGAATACGGGTGCTGTATGGGTTAAAGACGAGCAAGCGGGTCTTTTTAGTGGTCTCGACCAATACAAGGGCAATAACAAGGGAGACTCTCGCCAAATCCTGCTAAGTATGTGGGGGGGACGACTTTTCCTGGAAATCGACCGCGTCGATGAAGACAAAAGCTTCCAGCTTTCTGGGCAAACACTAAACATGGCGGGTGGACTTCAACCCAAAATTGCCTCCAAAATTTTCAAAAACCAGGAGGACTCAGATGGACTCTTAAGCCGGATTCTGCCAGCCGTCCCTCAGATTCCTGAGGGGTTTACCAAATGGAGTGACACCACAGTAGACCTGGATACAGCCATCACAGACCTCTACACCAAACTGGCAAACCTCCCCAAAGAAGTCGATTGTCGATTAGACCTAGAGGCAAAACAGCTTTGGATTAAGCGATGGGAGGCTTTGCGGCGGGGATTCCTTCATTATTTAGACGAAAATCCGGCTTACTCCTACTTCTTAGGCAAGCAGTGTAGTTATGTGCCTCGCCTTGCCCTGATCTTGCACTGTATTGAGCATTGTTACCAACCCAAACCCGATTTTGAGGTGATCAGCGCTGACACTATGCAGCGAGCGGTTGAACTCTCTGACTACTACTGCGGTCAATTTCGGTTACTCCAGGCTACTGCCCCTCAAGAATCGGCTGAAATACAACTTGACGGACTAATGTACAAAGTGTTCGACAAAGCCAGAAAACGCGGGGGTAAAATCACAACTCGCGAAGCCCAACAAGCACTACGGCGCGATCGGGTCAAAGCTCCGGCTTTAGTTGGGATATTTGCTGCCATTGTTGCAACAGGTCTTGCCACCCTCAGTGATAGCGGAAAAACGCTGGTATTGCATCAAAATCAAGGTGTTGATCGTGTTGATCAATTGTTGATCCATGATCAACAAGTACAAAGCACTGGAAATAAAGAGTTTCAGCCATTTGTTGATCAAGTTGATCCGAAAACTCGCGTTTCGGCTGAAATTTTCAATTCGCCACCGTCTAATGAGATACCAACCCTCTTGGGGAAAAAACAAAAAACCACTAGCGATCAACACGATCAACTTTACCCCTCTCAAGGAAACCAAACGCCCATACCGCTAGCTCTAGATTCTGTTGATCAACCCGATCAACAACCCGATCAACAGGCGATCAACAAGCCAGGAGAAAATGACTTAGACCCCGACCCGACACCTGGGGGAGGTCTACCAACTAACACACTTAGCCAAATTGACCCCTTGCCACCCGCCGATGAAGTCAATGCCGTAACGTTGAGCGAACTCAAAAACACCATTGGGTTTGCTGAAAAATTCGTTACTCTGGCTACTACTCCGGCTCCTGAAGTCGAGATAGATTCCAGTTGGCTCACTCCAGAGTCACTGCAAAATATGGCAGATATCTTAGCGACTTGCGAAGATGCTGAAATGTTAGCTTCTGTGTGTAAGTATTGGCCTGCACAAGCCCTGAAGGCGGCTTACCAGCTCCTCTCACCTGAGAAGCAAGCACAGCTCAACGAGTTAAGTCAAGCTAAAGAGGCATCGGCAGAGTTACTACTTGCAGAGAATGGACTTGAGGCTGACACTTCTCTTCACAACCCGCCTCTCTCGGTAGGAGATCGCGTTTATTGGTCTGAATGCCCAAGTCATTGTGAGAACTTTTCGCCCTTTGAAATCACAGGGATTGAGGGGGATTACGCCAAACTTGACCTGTTTGCCAAGCCAGTACTACTGGCACAGTTAAGGCTGGCTGATTGAAAGCATTCAGCTATCAGCCGTCAGCCATCAGCTATCAACTCATAACTAGATAAGCTCGCTCACCAGTAAGGAGTAACCGATGAGAAAAAAGAATGGATTAAAAGAAATTCAGCGCATCAATCGACCCTCGTTGCCAGATGCACCTGTTCCCGCCTCGGAAACGGCACAGGTATTCAGTGTTAATGCCGAAATCAAGGAGAAATTAAAAAGAAGTATATACACTCTTGTGGAACGGGAAAGAGATGCAACTTTCGCTAAGTTGCACCAACTGTCAGGTTTTTCGGGTGACCGGGTAATGTATGCTGACCCTGACAGTAAGCTTCTAATTTGGCAAAACATGAGCCATGAAGCCATTGCGGCAATTGGAGAGCTAGCTTCGGAGGGCAAAGTTGGCATAAAGCCTGCTTTTAACAATTGGTTCTTGTTCTATATGTACGATGGCTCTTGTGGGATAACTGATTTGCCGCTCGCCACCAAGATTGGCATGAAGCGTGGCTATACAAAAACACACTGGGTTCCTTCTTTACTGGTGATTCTGAGCCACATTCGCTAGCGCCTAATTCCTGGCGTGCCTCGTGAAGTGTTAGTCAATATCTACCTGAATGACGTAGCTGATTATTCCTCGGATAGAAGAGCTTCTATCACTTGGAGCCGTTTTTTAATGGCTTCTACTTAACTGGATTGTCCCAGAACTTGTTTTTCTGGAGGCGACGATGGGTTTCTTTGATTAGGAGGACACCACAATGAACCCAGAATGTCTCTACCCCAAACGATGGAAAGAGTACATAAAGCGTAAACAAAACGGTATGGACGAGATGACCTTAGAGCAATTTTTAGCGAAGTGGCAGGTCAGCCGTCAAGATTTAGCCATCCTTTGTGAATGCTCGATTGATACTGTAAACCATTGGTTTAGCGACGGACTTTCCCACCGAGAACCGAATCGACATCATAGGAGGCGGCTGGCTGAAGCCGATAGAGAGCTGATAATGATGGCTCATTCTTCTTCTTCATCCCACTCGTTTTAGGTCAATAACAATATGCCAAATCGTTCTTAATAAAACTCTATTGTCGGGCTGACAAGTTTTTGTTGATTATTAACGGTCAGAGTCACTAAGCTGAGAAACACCAACTTCTCATTAAAGCTAGTCATGAGCGGGTAGTTGTCCCGAAAAAGCCTTGAGTTGGAATTGGCGTTTCTGTGAGCCAGAAATGCCTACCTATATTACAAATCATTTAGGACTGATATATGTTGGCTACTCGCGTGTTGAGCGATGTTCATTCGGCTCATTGGGAACTCATCCAAATCGAGACGACCAAGTTCAAGTTTTCAGTTATTAAGCACGGCGATGAGCTACTGATGACCTCTAATCAGGGGTTAGGGGTGATTGGTGTAGATATCAATTGGATTGCTTCACTGGGGAAACGCAAGCAGATACTAACTAAAAGAGGCTTCTCGTTTAAAGAAACTCTGGTTGGCTATCAGTACGATTTTGCTAGTGGAAGTAAGGTCTTTTTTTGCGAGGCTTATTCTTGGTCTGATTGGATTATCATTTGGAGTTACTTTGCCCCTAGGGGGAACTTCAGGGCGGTTGCTCTTCTCAGTATTTTTGCTGAAAAAAGCTTAGAGCATTATTTGTAGAAAAAGGGATGAAAAAGGGATGTTAGCGAGAGTCTCCCTTTTTTCATAACTATTAAAACTCAACGCACAGAGAATCATCAGGGACAACCAATGTTTCGAGTATTATTTTCTTCTCAATAGGCGTAAGAGTTTCAGTTTCCAGGTCATCCACATCAACCAATCCCATCGACAGGGCTTCCTCAACATCCAAGCCCTCAATCTCTTCAACTTGCTGAACATAGTCAGCTAACTCTAACTCATCCTCATGCTCATCCTCAAACCAAGCATCTACAGAATTTGACTGAGGAACTAAATTGGATTCCATAACTTTTATGACCCATGACGCTTAATATTTTACATTTTGATACAAAGCTACAAGCTTCTACCGATATAAAAGACGTAGTAAAGAACTCCTTAGCTGAGTATCTATTTCCTGATACCAAGTTTGCGGCGGGAAACATCTATGAAAATAGCACAACTCCCAAAGAACTTGAGAAGTACGAGGATATGACTCCTCAGTTTTCCAATGGGAAAAAAGTTTACTTTGGCAGCCATGAAGTCAGAGAGAAAGTCTATCCAAATATGAGTGATGGAGCCGCTTACGGTTCCCTTGTTTTCACGCCCTGCAAAGACTTTAAAGAACTCTTGAACCTACGAATTTTGGTAGTGGATGACGCGACGGGTGAAAACGGCGGTATATTGCCTAATGACCAAGCAAAAAGACTGGTAGGCGATTGCTACGGGCGAATGAGTCTTGACATCGCCCGTGAACTCACCGGAACCGCTAACACACCCTTTCAGTTTCGCATGGGCATCAAGCCTCAAGATGGTAATCAAGTCCATCGTATTGCCAAAGGAACTCTAGCCCCGTCGCGAGAGCTTGAGAATTTGGGACAACCCAAACTGTCTCAGAAAGAGGGAGAAGCCATAAAGACCAAAATAGGCTATGACCTGGTGTTAGCGACCAGTTCCTTCAAGGGTCGCAAAGATGAGAGTGCGATTATTCCAGGAGAACACAGTCTCACAGTTGGCATAGGCATCAAGACCTTAGCTGAGTATGGTAAACAGAGTTTAGGAACTCAAGTCTTAGTCAACTATCCCAAAGGAGTTGAAGCTGACATTCTGCCCAAAATTGAAGCCGCAGCTAGAGCGTTAGCCTCCCTTCAATCCGACCCCCGAAAAATTGCCCAATACTTCATCGATAAGCACTCTAAACAAGCCCAATTACGCTCTTCAAACGCTGAAACTGAGCCAGACGAGCTAATCGATTTTGAGGGCATTGACCAAGCCTTTGGATGTAAGGATGAGCCAGAGCTAGAGGGCGACAAGGCTCAAGGTAACGAGCAGTTTTACTCGCTCCTCTCTTCCTGTACCCAAAATCATCCACAGCTCTTGGAACACCCGAATGTTGTCAGTAAATTAACAAACCTAATCCGAAAAGAATGGCTCGATATTGCGACCGGACGGGCTATCGAATTCCAGGCAGGATTAGCCCAACCGAGCTTAGAGCTACAAAAAGATGAAATTTGTGTCCCCTATCTCCCAGAAGGGGAAAAGCTCATTGTCACCCGCTCACCCCTGATTAATAGTAACGGGGTCATCACCCTGACGGTGAAGCACCTACCAGAATTCAAAAACGAGCAGGGAACTGTCCACATTCATCCTGAAACAGCCGCGACTTATCTACAGGCAGACTTTGACGGTGACCGAATCGCCTACGAACGGGCAAGTCTCTACCCTACGCTAGCGGCTGAAATTGAAGAAAAACACCTACCAGAAAATCGTCACACCGATGTCATCAAAGCAGACAAAGAGAAATATGTTGCTGAATCTTTTGCAGAGATTGCCATCGCGGCAAGTTCCCACAAAATTGGAATTATCGCCAACAACATCCAACAAGCTGTAGCTATTGAAAATGAGATAGATGAGCTGCCAGAGGATAAAAAGCTAGATTTTCTCTTTGGGTTGAAGGGAGCTTGCATTGATGTCTTACACTTCAGGGTTGAGAGCTTTGACATCCCAGAAGCCAAAAAAGAGCAGTGTCTCTCCATCCAAAGAAAAGCTGAGATGATTGCCAGTTTTGCCGACTCAGGAAACTTTGACATCACGCGAGGGAGTGTTAACGAGCATCTCTTGGTTGCTAAGCTTCTCTTTTTTGAAACAACCGACATTTTATCGAATGAATTGCAGACCGCAGCAGACGGAGCCAAGAGCGCAGCGCGACCCAATGAAGATGTATTGAACTTCGCTAGCACCCTTTTGAAGTCTAGAGAGGTCGCTTGGATTTCTGACAAGAAGGATGAAGCCACCTACAGCACTCGCCTCATGGAGACCAAAAATTATTCCCCTGTGGACAAAATGATTCACGCCACGAATCAAATGTGGCAAGACCATCATTTAGAGTCCTTACCCACCCATCAATTTAAGAATTTCTTTCCGGAAAACTATACTCCAAACCAGCAACAAACCGCCAAAGATATTATTCAAACTTACAACAGCCTTTATAAAGAAACGTTGGCGCTTAAAGAACAGGCAAAGCGAGAGCCTGGTATAAAAATGATTGCCACCTCGCAAAAGTCAGGTAAGTCAATTGAAATTACAGGCATTACAAAATTTAATCATCCTGACCTCAAAAGTCAACACCTTAATATTCAACTTACTACCAGCAAATATTCAGATGATTTGATTGCCCTAGGGCAGTGTAAGAATGACTC
>JALYGX010000195.1 GCA_030776905.1 Cyanobacteriota bacterium
CCTTAGCGTTATCTGCACGTCCTCTAGGAATTGGCTCACATTTTCCCAGTTTCTATAAGGAGAATCGATCATCCAGCTACGCACCAAAACAGATGTAACAGATTCTTTAGGACAGTCTGGATTTCCAGGGATAGCCATTCTGAGGGGATCGATATTTGAGGCGGAACTTAAATGGAGGCTTTTGCTTGGGGGGAGAAAGAAGTTCACCTCACACTCAACTAAGGTTGGGTAAAGGAGGTAAAAGCCTACGGGATGAAAAGTTTCAGGGCAACGCAGTACGCGCATACCGACTGGGTATTGCTCCGCCCACTGGCGCAGTAGCTTTGTAATTTTGTGGGGGATAGCTGTAGTGCTGTTGTGCATCCAGTTGTAGTTACGAGCTAGAAAACTCGCTACAGGGACGGCATCGGTTCTAGGATTGAAGGAATCGATCGCAAGTTGTACTAACTTTCTTGACGGTTGAGATGAAGTCAGATTTGGCAGAGGGCGGATGTGATACAAACAGTTGCCATCAAATTGTTTCTCAATTAGCCCAAGCGCCAGCAGCTTGTCGATCATCATTCCTGCCGCGCGATCGCTTCCCCGTTCTTTTTGAGCATAGAAAAGTTCAGCCGCTTCCCGATGGGTGCAAGCGACAAATCCTTCAGGTATATGCAATTGAGTCAAAGGTTGTCTCAATTCCACCCCTAATTCTTGCTGATGCTTTAGCAGTAAGTAAATCCACAATCGCACGAAACATTCAGCACGACGGCGGGTTAAGCCAACCCGTCCGGTAAGCATTGAGATATAGTTACGCTGTTGCTCGATAGAAAACCATCGATCAATACATTCTGGATTCATATTCCACGAACCGTTCAAAGAGTGCCCAAACGCTTTCCTTATCATCTAAAGGCTGGCAAATCGCTGGTTTGTTACTCTTGCTACTAATTACCAGCGCTTGCCTTAGCAATCTAGATCAACACCCTGCAATATGATGATTTCGTATTTTCTCACTAAAACTCAAAATGTATAGAAAAACTTCACCCTGCTTCAGGGCAATTCACCTGCCTTCAGTCTAAAAATTAGAGTTCAGGCACTTTTAGGAATCTACAGTTGCCTCATTGTAGCTACACCCGATTAAAAATCAGAATGACTTTAACACTCAACAGAGAAGTTCGTTAATTATTTAACTTCTCAGTGAATTCTGAAGGAGGTTCAATGCTAGAGGCAATCCTTGAAAGTTTTATTGATGGCGTCTTGATTCTGACGGAGCAAGGAGAATGGGTTCGTGCGAATGACTGTGCGCGTCGAATATGTCACCAACTTTGCCAACGGACATCATCAGTTAATTCAATCCCTGAGTCAATTTGGCGCGTTTGCAAATCTTTGATTGATAGCCGCGATTTATTTCTCGACAAGAAAATGATTATCGAATCGGAAATTAGCCTGGATAATTTAGGTGCTTTTCGCATTCGGGTTCGCTGGTTAGAGCTAGATGAAAGCGAACAGCCCTACTTATTAGTAACCCTAGAAGACCGACTTCAATCGACCCACAACGCAGCGATCGCTGATGCGAAGAAATACGGTTTTACTGAGCGCGAAGCGGAAGTTTGGTTACTTCGTCAAGCTAAACACTCTTATAAAGAGATTGCCGCAAAACTTTACATTACGCTCAACACCGTCAAGAAGCATATGAAAAATATTTATGCCAAACAACAAGCAGATATATGGGTTCAAGAGTAAGCAGGATGTAGAGCTGCCCAATGCAATGAGAAGATTATTCGTTTCTTAAACAATTTTCCCTAGCAACTGAGAACTCAGAACAAAGTTATGGGGGTTCCATAGGCTCCGCTAAGGAATCTTGCCTGGAAGCCTTGTACACAAGAACCGAGATTTTGCTGGATAGTTCACACTTCTAAGTAGGATTGTGTGATTTTTCTATCCCATGCCAGCTTATAATTCCCGCATTGTTACTTATAGCCCTGCTTACACCGTCGTACCGACTTACGAGTGCTTTAATCGCTGTGCGTACTGCAACTTTCGTGCTGATCCAGGTAAAAGCTCTTGGTTGACGCTAGCAGATGCCGAAAACAAGCTAAGACAACTTCAATCTCAGGGTGTCTGTGAAATTCTTATCCTCAGCGGTGAGGTGCATCCCCATTCATCCCGTAGACAGGTATGGTTCCAGCGAATTTATGACATTTGTGAACTAGCACTGTCTTTGGGATTTCTGCCTCATACCAATGCTGGACCATTAAGTTATGAGGAGATGGCACAGCTAAAGAATGTCAACGTGTCGATGGGGCTGATGCTAGAACAGCTAACGCCCCAGTTACTGCAAACCGTTCATCGCCATGCTCCGAGTAAGATCCCAGAGGTGCGTCTGCAACAACTGGCATGGGCTGGGGAATTGCAGATTCCGTTTACAACTGGATTGCTATTAGGGATTGGGGAGACTCAAGAGGATTGGTGGGAAACATTAGAAGCGATCGCGCAGCTTCACCGTTCTTATAGTCATATCCAAGAAGTCATCCTGCAACCCCATAGCCCTGGCAATCAGCAGTTTTGGCAGGCTCCGGCTTTTGAAGCCTATCAGTTACCGGAGGTGATTGCCACGGCGCGTCAGATTCTCCCCTCGGATATCAGTCTACAAATTCCCCCCAATTTAGTTCCAGACCCCAATTGGTTACTTGCCTGCTTGGATGCTGGTGCCAGAGATTTAGGAGGTATTGGACCAAAAGATGAAGTGAATCCAGATTACCCGCACCCCCACGCCCAACAACTAAGAGAAATTTTAGAGCCAGCCGGGTGGCAGTTGGAGGCTCGGCTACCAGTTTATCCCCAGTACGATGGTTGGTTAACGTCGAGATTGCAAGCTGCTCTTAAGCCGTGGCGCACGGTTAAGCTATTAGCTTAAAACTTGGGAATAAGGAATGGAGGAGCAAGAGTTTCATTTTGAGAGTTGTGTACTTGGGTTCATGGAGTCTGAATTAAAAACTACTCTCAGCACTCACAAGCTAGCCTCTGGGGTTTTGCTAACAATGCCCGACCACTGGACTTTTTTGAGCTTATCGCGGCGGTAGGAGAAGAAATGCTCTGGTTGTTGGTAAGTACAGTGAGGCGCGATCGCAACTTGCTCAGAACGAATACCGAGTTGTTCTAGCTGTATTGCATTTACCCGTCGCACATCTAAACGTACTCGCCCTGGTTTTGGATCGTCGAGTATTGGGGAGTTTGGTCGTTGCTGCAAGATATCAAGAATCGATTCTGCTGTGTCCGCTTTGTCTGCCGAAACAATGCTTGCGCCCACCTCAGCCGCTACGGTTTCTGATACCTGATAGACTTCACCTGCGATCGCAGGTCCCATCGCAATGCGTAAATGCTCAAGTTTACTGCCTGAGTCTAGCAGCCGTGCGATCGCATTTGGCACGATTCGAGAAGCCGTGCCGCGCCAACCCGCATGAACTGCCGCTACCTGTCCCGTCTTTTCATCCGCAATTAGCACGGGCGTACAGTCTGCGCTACAAACCCATACGGCCTGCTGAGGCTGCTCCGTTAAAATACCATCCGCAGGGGGTCTTTCCAGCTCCTCTTGACCCTCATTTTTTACCGCATCAGCCGCGTTTTCGATCTCCGAAGGCGTCAGCACCGTATTCCCGTGTACCTGTCTGACTCGGTACACTAGAGCGTCAGACTGGAGTGCGCCCACAATTTCGCTAGGAGTGCGGGGCGAAAACGCTGAAGTAAAAAAACCGTGATTCCACGGCTCTAGAAGGTTACAGGTTAAATAGGGCAATCCTTCCCAGGTGTGCCAGTGCCAAGTATGGCTAAAAGTCTCTTGAATAATTTTTCCAACCACGTTCCATACCTATGTAGGAAAGCCGCGCTTAAGATCAGGAATTTGTTAAATCCTGGTAAATCCATGCTAACTTAGGCAACGAATTACTTCGAGTACGTAGTAGTGGTATTTGATCGGCAACAGTTTAAGACCGCTCTCCAGAACGTTGGAGAACAGCTATCTGCGTCTGCACAACTCCCACAAATAGAGCAACCCCAAGAGATTCCCTTATATTTATTTGAAACTCTTCCTTCCACAAACCAAACACTTTGGGAGTTACTGGATCAGGGAGCAATAGCTGGAACTGTTGTTATTGCCGCTCAACAGACGGCTGGGCGAGGTCAGTGGGGGCGTCAATGGCAATCTAGCACGGGTGGACTCTACTTATCTGTGGCATTAGCTCCTAATCTCCAGGCGTCGAACAGCGCCCAGCTAACGTTGTGTAGCGCTTGGGGAATTGCCAAAGCCTTGAGGGCTTATGATATTCCCGTATTCCTCAAGTGGCCCAATGACCTGCTCCTGAAGGGGCGCAAGCTGGGGGGCATTCTTACCGAAACCCGCATACAACAGGGTCAGATTACCAAAGCTGTCGTTGGGATTGGCATCAACTGGAGCAATTCAACACCAGATTTAGGTATAAATTTGCGGTCTTATTGTGAAGAAAAATTAAGTCCATCCGTGACTTCTTTAGAAATGTTAGCGGCACTTGCCTTACAGGGACTGCATTTGGGATACCAATACGGGTCAAAGCAAGGAATAGAAATATTGCTAAAGTCTTACCTGGAGTTATTAGATAGCCAAGGAGGTCACGTCATGGTGGATGGAACTCCAGGAACTATAACAGGCGTCACACCCACTGGTGAACTGCGAGTTTGCTTAAACTCGACAGCCACCGTTGCTGGAGTACCTGCGCCTGCTGATGCTCCGCAAAAGCCAACGGAAATTTACCTTAAGCCCGGTACAATCAGTCTTGGCTATCAGCGGTAAGGCGTTTGGCTTAATCACCCAAGCCAGTATCGTACTGATTTAGTACGCTCTGTTGACTGAAATTCTCGACCGTCCAAAAGCCTTTGTAGAGTGAGTGATGAGTAGTGAGTCGGAAATGACAAAAGAAACCTCGTCTGGTTCCACCCCTTTAAGCGTCTTCTACCGATATCCTCGGCTGATGCAGGGACTGAGTGTATTTAGTGGTCTCGGTGTCCTCAGTAGTGGTCTCGTTGTGGCACAAACTAATTCACTAGTAGACACGGGAGCTGCGCCACCAAAAGCCCCTGTAGCACCTGCTATCCAAGCCGC
>JALYGX010000196.1 GCA_030776905.1 Cyanobacteriota bacterium
TTTGAAGGAGATTCAATATGCTCGGACAAATGTGCTGGCTGCCTGCTTTTGGTTATAACGGACAAAAAATATTGTACTTACGAACCAATCCCAACAACCCTTGGCAACCTTATACAGCGTTTCCTCAATATAAAGTTCCCGACTACAATATTCCTCAAGGTTCTAAAGGATGGGCAACCTACCAAAAACTGATGAAGGCTAACTGGACTTTAGTAGCTAGTACTCAAGGATTACAAGAGTTGTCATCGCCTAATCAAGAGGTTGCTCAAAGTATAGCTAGTTAAACTATCTAATTTTTAGATTGTTAAAAATGGAGCGAACATTCTGTTCGGTAAGAATCAAGGGAAAATTTCTGTTTTTTTAGCAAGCTTGAGAAGCGGGATTTGGTTTTTATGCCTTCCCGTCTAGCTGTTTGGTACTGTCTGGTACTGTTGAGAGAAGTTTTACAACCTTAGCTGATGGGATTGTATCAGCTTTAGATATTAAGCAAATGCTCACAGCCTTCGTCTTCTTTGTCTGTTGGCTGTTTTTGAAACCTATATCTAAGCTTCAACGGTAAGCGATCGCATATCAGGGTGTAGTCTTACCGCTGTGGTAGTTCAAACTTACTAGTCTAAAGCTAAAGTTCATCGACTATTTTTAACCGTCCTTGACGCACAGAATGTAAAAGACGATTGATTGAATCTTCTTCGTCTTTGCTGAGGGTGTTATTCAACAAAGCCGCCTTCAAGCCATAGCGGTCTGTAATAGTTATCTTCCCTTTTTCAGGCACTTCAGCAAATAACTCCGAGATTGCAGAAGGTAGGAGGCAGATTTTGTTAAAGTTGGCATTCTTCATCCTAATGCTCCTAGCTTTATACTCTTAACGGTATTAAATCTCGCTCACCTTGAACTCTCTCGTTGGCAGGAACCCCAATTCCTTCAAGGCTCTTGCTATAGAGATACAAAAAGTTTAGCCGCTCTGTCAAGAGGAAAGATTGTTCACAAAGCTATCTACTCTTATAAACCATCCTTTACCCATACGTCCAGGATGCTGTAGAACGTCAGCATTTGGATAGTGAGTTCCTAGTTTTAACCCCTAACTTATCGTCCATCGCCCAAATGCTTCGCATTACCATGCCCTCGCCAAGTTCCTGAGGTTAAGCGGGGCACAGCGGCATCGTGAGGAGGCTGAGTAGTGTTAGCCAAGGTAATTCTCAGGTAGGAGGTAGACTCAGGCTATCGAGGGCTGCGGGAGCGCCTAGGAGAGTAGTCTAGAATTGGGCACAAAGCGATCGCTAATCCTCAGAATGATGCTATCCCCAAACCAGACAGAGTTAGATTTAGGCAATACTCTTGAGTCTGACGCCAGAGACATCCCCGGACTTACCTACATTCCTGAATACATCAATATTGATGAACAAAATCAATTGCTTAACATCATAGACCAACAAGAATGGTCAACAAAGTTAAAAAGACGTGTTCAACACTATGGATATCGATATGATTATAAGAGTGGCACCCTGGCGTCATCGAGCTACTTAGGGTCATTGCCAGATTGGGTACAAAACATTGCAAATAGAGTTTTTAGCGATCGCTTAACGGCAAAACTCCCCGATCAAGTAATCATTAATGAATACGAGCCGGGACAAGGCATTACAAGTCATGTTGACTGTATCCCCTGTTTTGGCAATACGATTATTTCTCTAAGCTTGGGCAGTCCTTGCGTGATGGACTTTATTCATTCTCAGACGAAAGAAAAAGCCTCAATTCTATTGTTACCCAGTAGTTTAATTGTTCTGCATAAAGCAGCCAGATATGATTGGCAACATAGTATTGCTGCTCGTAAAAAAGATAATTATAAAGGTAGAAAATTTATAAGAACGAGACGAGTATCTATGACCTTTAGGGAGGTTTTATTTCCTTATAAATGACTCCTTGCTATTTGGGAGATAGCAACCGTATGAGCCTAAAGGAAAATTGGATTGGGAATTGGCAGATCAATTCTCTAAAATCCCAATTCCCCAATCCAAAATCATGGCAATGGGGTCGCACACCCAGGTTATCTGACCCCAGACTGCCAGTATTGGGCGTTTTGGCGCTTTATATTGTACTAGGCGTTACAGTTCTACGATTTAATCGCTCTCCCTTCCAATTACTGCTAATTATCAGTGGCGCTTACCTGTTGGACAGGCTCCTATTGCACAACCGCCTTGTTGAAGACTGTAGGGGCACACCTTAGAGCGCCCCTACTTTGGGAGATTGGATTTCTGCCAACCGTCTAGTGGATATAGTCTTGCAGCGCCTTCACCTCAAGAGGCTGCGACTGCAAAGAACGAATGGCTGCGGCTGTCGCCCTCGCACCCGAAATGGTGGTGATGATGGGAATTTTGTAACCCAAGGCCGAACGGCGAATTAAACGCCCATCGGCTTGTGCATCTTCCCCAGTAGGCGTATTGATAATGAGCTGAATCTTCTGATTTTTAATGGCATCCAGGACATGAGGACGACCTTCATGGAGTTTCAGCACTAACTCAACATCCAACCCATTTTCTTTCAGCGTTTTGCGCGTCCCTTCCGTGGCGACAACATGGAAGCCTAACTCCATTAAGTCTTTGATTACCGGGACAATACCGGGCTTCTCGCGATCGCTCATTGACACAAACACCGTACCGGAAAGCGGCAACCGCTGGCTAGCTCCCAATTCTGCCTTAGCAAACGCAGAACCAAAGTCCATATCGATTCCCATCACTTCCCCCGTCGAGCGCATTTCTGGCCCTAAAATCGTGTCTGTACCCGCAAATTTCTCAAAGGGCAACACGGCTTCCTTGACGGCAATGTGCTGAGGTGTGGGTTCCTTGGTTAAACCTAGAGATTCTAAAGTATGCCCCGCCATAATCCGGGCAGCAAGACCTGCAAGCGGTACACCTGTTGCCTTGGAAACAAACGGTACAGTACGAGAAGCACGGGGGTTAGCTTCTAGAATATAAACTTGGGGAGAATAGCCTTGAGCGCCCACAACAGCAAACTGGATATTCATCAACCCAACCACCTTCAGTGCCTTCGCCAACTGCACCGTCCACGTCCGAATCCTATCTAAAACGGCAGGTGGTAGGGAAACGGAGGGTAAGGAGCAAGCCGAGTCACCGGAGTGAATGCCAGCTTGTTCAATATGTTCCATGATGCCGCCAATCACAACTTTACCCGTGTGGTCGGCGATCGCATCGACATCCACCTCAACGGCATTTTCTAGAAACTTATCGATTAAAATCGGATGATCGGGTTCGACCTGCACCGCAAATGTCATGTAGCGTTCTAATTCTGTGTCGGAATAGACAATTTCCATCGCCCGTCCGCCCAGTACGTAGGAAGGACGCACGACTACCGGATAAGTAACGCGCTTGGCGATGTCTATTGCTTCTCCATAACT
>JALYGX010000197.1 GCA_030776905.1 Cyanobacteriota bacterium
TGGATTTAATTTTTATCAGGCAACATTGGCAGGTCATGCCTTTCTCCCAGCCGCTAAATTCTGGCCTCAAGTCGATCTCAAGCCGGACATTTTGAATCCTTTGCGGGCAAAAGTACAGCAAGACCCAATCTTAAAGAGCTATATCGCCAATTTACCGGACGATGCGAGCAACTTTCAACGTCCTGGTTACCTGCAACAAGCTGCCTTAATAAGTCGGCTATTGCTAATTGAGCCGCGTCTGTTGGATATTGTGGCAGCCGCCGAACGCGACAATGACGCACACTTCGATCGCTATTTCGACTCCACTCACATGGATTATCTGACCGATGCGCGCTCACGTCTGGCAGAACTAGAGGCAATGCCTGGACCAATTTATACCGTGGGTTTATCAGTTGGCGGTGCTGTAGCACTGGCATTAGCGGCAGACCAACCCAACCGCATCAAGCGAGTCGTCAGCTACGCACCCTTGCTGAAAATTTACGATCCACAGCGGGAGCAGTACGTTGAATTAGCTGGCCCCCTCGATATCAGTGAAACGGGTTGGGACCCCTCTTTGCGTTTTCCCGTCGGAGCGTTTACAGCAGCATCTCGTTTCGGTGCGTTTGTTCGCCAACCTCAAAACATCAGTGCCCTAAAGAATGTTCCCACATTCATGCCTCTGACTGAAAATGAGGATGCCGCCAGCGTTGAGACAAACAAAGCCTTTTTCCAGGCAATTGGCGGCAAGAGTAGAGGACATCGCTGTTATGTCTATCCTAAAGCTGACTTAGTACCTCACCCGATGGTAGACCCGACGACAGTGAGCCAGAGAATGACCAATCACTCCTGGCAAAGTCTTTATCAGGAAACATTCCGCTTCCTGACTAGGGGAGAGATTGACTCCAGCAACATGAGTAGTTTGAAGCAAAACTCTGACTTACCCCAAGTGCCCCCGCTTACTTAATAATTGAGTAATTGTACTCTGCAATTTTTCTCGAAGTCGTTGTGCGTCTCGGTAAGCAAGCGATCGCCTTAAGGAAGCAGTACTAAGAAGTGCCGATCGCGTTTCACCAGAGCTAGTCTTTTGCCCTTGGACTGGCTCTGCTTGTGCCCAAGGTTGATAAAGTGGCTGAATGTCATAGCGCAGGCGACTTCTCATTGCCCAAACGCCCATTGAGGGAAAGAGAATAAAAATCGGCATTAAAGGAGAAATGGGGAGAAAAGGTAGATAGAAGCGTCTTGCCAGTTTCTTGAGATTAATCGTCCAAGGATGCAAGAATTCATTGCCGATGCAAGCCACGGGCAAAATTGGAATACGATAGCGATCGCTCAATTCAATAAAGCTGGGATGGAAGGTTTCCAATTGATAGCGCTTAAAAAAGCCTTTCCCTGGACCGCGTAAACCTTCTGGAGCATAAAGTACCGTGTTTTTTTGGGCAACCGCCGCTTCAAAATCCTGACTTTGAGCCGGAATGCCACCCAAAACCTGCGACCATCCAGGTGGCAACCACCAAATCACCCAAGGATGCTCAAATAACGAAACGCCAGCAAGCGGTTTCACAACCCATCCCCGTGTCTGGCTGAGAAGATAAGCTAATCCCATGAAGTCCCACGGAAAACACATCCCAGCATGGTTCATTGCTACCATCAGCGGTTCAGTCTGGGGCAGATTTTCAACTTGGTGTAATTCAGCACGAAAGTAATACTTGACAATTGGTGCAAGGACTTCATCGCGGAAGGCTTGTTGGTAGTTGGGATTAAACGGAGCAACCTCTCTACGAGGTAAACGGCAACCCAAACGTAACCAACGCATCAGCAAAGCGAGATAAAATCCGCCAGGAATTAAAAACAATCCATATTCCAGCCAATTCCAGCCATCAGGATTTGGCTGGTAATGCTGCCAGTGGCGATTGAACAAAATCAGCCACCCCGGAGGATAGCAGAGACAAAACCAATCAAACCAAGTGAATCGATAGGGTTGCTGCATTCAGTGGTACGCTCCCCGTTGAGTGCATCCTATTTTCTATTCTGAATGAGTCACCAGCGCTTCTGGCTGGCAGCAGATATTGCCGTTTGATACAAGGACAGTCTGCACTCTCTTATTTACAGCAAGCATAGTATTTGCTCTAAACCTAGAACATCCTTAAACCCAAGCTCCCTCGTATTGAACAGGCCAGTTGCCCTCTTGTCTGAGTTGCTTTGCCGCTCGATGGGGCCAATAAGGATCGCGTAACAGTTCCCGCGCCAACAACACCACATCGGCTTGACCTGTACGAATAATATGGTCAGCCTGTTCGGGGGTTGTAATCAAGCCAACCGCTCCTGTTTGAATGTTGGCTTCGCGCCGGATTCGTTCGGCAAAGGGAGTTTGGTAACCTGAGCCAACGGAGATTTTCGCTCCCGGTAAAATTCCCCCAGAGGAACAGTCGATTAAATCCACACCCAAAGTCTTGAGTTTCTCGCTCAGAGCCACACTCTGCTCAATGTCCCAGCCATTATCCATCCAATCCGTAGCAGAGATACGCACCCAGAGCGGATAGCTTTCCGGCAAAACCTCTCGCACTGCCTGAACTACCTCTCTAAGAAAACGAGTCCGGTTTTCAAAGCTACCTCCATACTCATCCTGCCGATGGTTACTTAGCGGTGAGAGAAACTCATGCAACAGATAGCCGTGAGCGGCATGGATTTCAATGACTTTAAACCCAGCTTCCAGAGAACGTTTAGCGGCTTGCACGAAGGCATCAGTAAGTTGCCGAATTCCTTCGATGCTGAGTGCTTCGGGAACTGGGCTTTCATCGTTAAAGGCGATCGCACTTGGTCCTACCACAGGACGCCAACCCCCTTGAGATTCATCAACGGCTTTTCCTCCCTTCCACGGTTGAGCCGTACTGGCTTTTCTGCCAGCATGAGCGAGTTGAATCCCGGCAATAGAACCCAAGTTATGAATCGTTGCAACAATCTTTGCCAAAGCTTCGGCGTGTCCATCAGACCAAATTCCCAAATCTTCTGGACTAATGCGTCCGCCAGGTTCCACCGATGCCGCCTCTGTGAACACTAAACCTGCACCACCAACGGCACGGCTTGCCAGATGAACGAGATGCCAGTCATTGGCATACCCATCTTGGCTCGAATACTGACACATAGGCGAAACGACAATGCGGTTGCCAAAGGTGACTGCACGAATAGTGAGTGGTTCAAATAAGTGTGTCATTTGATTGATTTCTACTAATTCCGATGTCTCTTTATCACCCAAGGGAACAAAGAAAGGAAAAGTATTTTTGTTATAGCCGTAGTCACGTAGATTTGAAGAGTGTTAATCACTCAAAGCCTGCAAGGAACTTGATTTGTACTTAGCACTTTTCTATAACTGTTTTCTTAACACTTTCTTGAGCAGGCGATCGCTGATTCCAGCTATTTAAAACTGGCCTTACCGCCTTGGGTCAAGTTGAGCCAAGACGGTAAGGGCGTCTTATTTTGCTTGTTATAGTGACATATAGGCGTCTACGACTGCTGACCGCTATGAAAGAGAGTTTAGTCCCTCATCAGTAGTAGTAAAATGGAGGAAGCGATAGAACTCCACGCCACTCATGTCTGTTGACTATATGCACCGTCCGTCAGTCTGCAATCGCTTTTCTTCGAGAAACGGCAATGGGTCACTGCGATAGAACTCCCATCCGGTGCGTTTTATTTTCACTTACAACAATACCGACAATTTAGCGATCGCGTACTCGCCCTTGCGGTGGAATCTCGCTCATCCTCGCGATGTAATCTGCACTATTCCTCTTGGTTGCCCTGAGTAGATTACCGACACCTATCCCTATGACTGATCGAAAGATTCAGTCAGCGAAGGAAGTTTTAAGTAGAAAAAACTTAAACTGCGGATTTGAAATATGAAATTTTTAATACTAATTAATTTATGGAATTATTTGATAGCAATACTTTTGTAATTTTCCCTTACTCGCCATTACTGCCGTTAACTTCTAGTTAGGAAACAGCGAGAGATTTTCTCGACCTAGTGGCAAATTTTCACGTCTGCTGCAAAAATCACTCTCTAGATGATTTATGTAAACTACTGGTTCATTCTCTGGATATAAGGCTGGTTGGGTCTAGTGTGTCACTATTAATTGTTGAAATAGTTGATTATATGAACACTGCTGAATGAATACTGTTGAGCGCCTTGCTACCCTCAATCGCATCCGTAAACTGAGCCGCTTGATGGATACAGCTATTGGTATCCCTGGAACCAAATTTCGGATCGGTATAGACCCTATTATTGGATTGGTTCCGGGAGCAGGAGACATTATCAGTACGGCATTTTCTGCCTATATCATCTATCTAGCCACTCGATTCGGCTTACCTAGTAAAGACCTCAGAAAAATGATTTTCAATATTGGTCTGGAAGCCGCCGTTGGTACAGTGCCTGTAGTGGGTGATATGTTCGATGCCTACTACAAATCGAATATTCGCAACTTGGCAATTTTAGAGCAACATCTTCAGATAGCTGAACCAGAACTTGAGGAGCTTGCCTCGGTTATTGGTGAGAACAAGGAGTCAGCCTCACTCAGATAGATATAGCAAAGTGCTGAGTGAGAGTGACCAGTGACGAGCAACCCAATATTGATGTCAAGTGTTAACTCTGACGTTGCAAGCGAGGGAGTACAGATTTGGTAAATTTATCGCGTCCCTCTTCCAAATTGGTGGGAATACCATTGGGATAAGCTTGGGCAATCAATTGCTTGAGTCGTTCAACTCGGTTCTCAGGGTTGGGGTGAGTGCTGAAGAATTCTGGTGGTGCGCTGCCGCCCTGTTTAGTAGATCTACTAGCACCGAGTATCTGCATAAGTTCGACAATGCCCAAGGGGTTATAGCCGGCTTGCGTTATAAACTGAAAACCAAGCTGGTCGCTTTCCAACTCGTCTTCACGGCCGTACCGCAGGCTAACCATTTGATTCACAGCCTGTGCTAAAAGTGCTGCTTGCCGCGCACTATCGGGATTATCGCTAGCGGCAACGCCAACAGCATTAACCAAGGAAGCTCCAAGTTGCTGCTTGGCTAGATGTTCAGCACCGTGTCGTGCCACTACATGCGCAATCTCGTGACCCAACACCCCTGCTAGCTGCGCTTCTGATTTTAGCCGTCTGAGTAGACCTACTGTTATGAAAACCGGACCCCCTGGCAAAGCAAACGCATTAATAGTTTGAGGGTCACGAAGTAAATAGAATTTAAACGGATAGTGTGCATTGGCAGAAGGAGCTTGAGACGCTTTCGACTTGTCTACAATCCGCTGTCCTACTTGCGTAACATACGTCTGAAGTGCGGAGTCTTGGTAAAGACCCCCATGTTGACCCGCCATTTGTTGGCTTGACTTTTGACCGAGTACCACTTCCTGCTGAGGTGAGAGCTGTACTCGCTGCTTTTCTCCAGTTACTGGGTTTGTAACAACGTTAGTACAGTAGCTAAATAACCCAAAAAGAGCCATCAACAATCCAATACCTAGACGCAGTAGTAGTCTGTCCACTTGTTCTCTCCCAAACTCTTGGCGCAGACTACCATAGGGGAATCTTACTAGACATCAGTCCCAAGGCTACTGTTGTTAAAAGCTGAAGCGCATATGAATGCGGGGGTGAAGCTTGGCGGCGACTTGCTGACCACCCTTGAGATGTTGTTCCACAATTATTGGTACATCACTGGGTTGGACTAGGCAATACCAAGTTTCTTCCGGAACAATCCGCACAGTTGGGCCAGAACTACACTGTCCTTGGCAACCCGTACCCGTCACAGTAAATCCGTTCGGTTCAGCGGCTTTAAAAGCAGCAAGCACCGCCGCTGAACCTGCTGCTAGACAAGACGTATGCTGACAGACTAAGACACAACGCTCCTCTGGCTTGGAAGACTTTTGTTCGGAACTGGTTTCCACTTTTTGTCTAGCTAAATCCGACGAATTGATACAGTTCCCATCTTAGCTAGAGCGATCGCTTTAACTATTCACAGCACTACGGATGATTTTAACAAAACTTCAAACTATAAAAGCGATCGCCTCGACTTGCTTGTTACTTCAGCTCAAGGCTTTGCGTTCGCTAACTGCCTAACAAGGTTTGCCGTTATCTCTAGCTAGATGCGATCGCGTTGGTTGAGAATGCTGCAAGATGTGAAATCTTTGCCTCAAAGTCATCAAATTTGGATAAAACAGCCACAAATATTAGTAGTGAGAGCATTTAAAATAGTCAGATCTTAGAAACTGCCCTGCAAAGACGGACAAACGACTATGCCTCGCCGCGACGACCTCCACAAAATCTTGCTCTTGGGTTCTGGCCCGATTGTGATTGGACAAGCTAGTGAGTTTGACTACTCTGGTACTCAGGCTTGCAAAGCACTCCGGGAAGAAGGCTACGAAGTGGTGCTGGTGAACTCCAATCCCGCCAGCATCATGACCGACCCAGAAACGGCTGACCGTACCTACATCGAACCGCTAACACCGGAAATTGTGGAGAAGGTCATCGACAAAGAGCGCCCCGACGCCCTGCTGCCAACAATGGGGGGGCAAACTGCCTTGAATGTTGCCGTGGCATTGGCGAAAAGCGGCGTTTTAGAGAAGTACGGCGTTGAGTTGATCGGTGCCAAGCTACCCGCTATTGAAATGGCTGAAGACCGCCTGTTGTTTAAAGAAGCAATGGCGCGGATTGGGGTAGGGGTGTGTCCTTCGGGGATTGCCCATAACTTAGAAGAAGCAAGAGCGATCGCTCAACAAATCGGTAGCTATCCCCTGATTATTCGACCCGCCTTTACCCTCGGTGGCACGGGCGGCGGTATTTCCTACAACCAGGAAGAATACGAAGAAATGGCTCAAGGCGGTATAGATGCCAGCCCGGTTTCTCAAATCTTAGTTGAGCAATCGCTCCTGGGATGGAAAGAATACGAGCTAGAAGTCATGCGCGATTTGGCAGACAACGTTGTGATTATCTGCTCGATTGAAAACATCGACCCAATGGGCGTCCATACCGGGGACTCGATTACCGTTGCACCGGCTCAAACCCTAACCGATAAAGAATATCAGCGCCTGCGGGATGCCTCGATTAAAATCATCCGCGAGATTGGCGTGGAAACGGGTGGCTCGAATATTCAGTTTGCTATTAATCCCGTCACCGGGGACGTAATCGTGATCGAGATGAACCCCCGCGTCTCTCGCAGTTCCGCCCTTGCCTCAAAGGCAACGGGTTTCCCCATTGCCAAGATGGCAGCTAAGTTAGCAGTCGGTTACACCTTGGATGAAATTCCCAACGACATCACCAAGAAGACACCTGCTTCCTTTGAACCGACGATTGACTACGTAGTGACGAAAATTCCCCGGTTTGCCTTCGAGAAGTTTCCCGGTTCAGAACCTGTGCTGACAACCCAAATGAAGTCAGTTGGGGAAGCAATGGCGATTGGACGCACCTTCCAAGAGTCATTTCAAAAAGCCCTCAGATCACTGGAGACGGGTCGTTACGGTTGGGGCAGTGATAAGGTCGAGAAGCTGCCTTCTTTAGAGCAAGTGCGGGCGGGTCTGAGAACGCCAAATCCAGAGCGCATCTTCACCGTACGCCACGCCTTGCAATTGGGAATGACGGTGGAGGAAGTCTACGAACTCACGGCTATTGACCCGTGGTTTTTGGATAAATTCGAGGATTTGCTGGAAACGGAAAAATTCCTCAAGCGCACTGGGTTGCAAAAACTCAGCAAAGAGCAGTTGTGGGATATCAAACGCCAAGGATTTAGCGATCGCCAAATTGCCTTTGCCACCAAAACCACTGAAGATGATGTTCGCGCTTACCGCAAGCAGCTAGGCATCGTACCCGTCTATAAAACGGTAGATACCTGTGCCGCAGAGTTTGAGGCATTAACGCCTTACTACTATTCCACCTATGAGGAAGACTCGGAGGTGCTGCCCTCTGACAAGCGCAAGGTGATGATTTTAGGCGGTGGTCCCAACCGCATCGGACAAGGGATTGAGTTTGACTACTGTTGCTGTCATGCCGCCTATGCCTTGAGCAAAGAGGGATTTGAGACGATTATGGTCAACTCCAACCCAGAAACCGTTTCGACGGATTATGACACGAGCGATCGCCTTTACTTTGAACCGCTGACCAAAGAAGATGTCCTCAACATTATTGAAGCGGAACAGCCAGAAGGCATCATCATTCAGTTTGGGGGTCAGACTCCCCTGAAACTGGCTGTGCCTTTACAAGAATTTTTGAACCGTCCAGAAACCCAAGAAGTACTGAATACGAAGATTTGGGGAACTTCTCCTGATTCGATCGATATGGCGGAAGACCGGGAGCGGTTTGAAAAAATCTTGCGTGAACTGGACATCAAACAGCCACCCAATGGTACTGCCCGGAGTTATGGAGAAGCAATAGACATCGCCAAGCGCGTTACTTATCCGGTAGTCGTGCGTCCTTCCTACGTACTGGGCGGACGGGCGATGGAAATTGTCTATTCCGACACAGAATTAGAACGCTACATGA
>JALYGX010000198.1 GCA_030776905.1 Cyanobacteriota bacterium
CATCCAGTTGGCAACCCGCACCGCCCCACTACTGGGTTAACTGGCAGGAAGAATGCTCCTTAGCTGACCGAATTGTCGTTAACTCCCTCTGGTCAAGCCAAGCCCTAGAGCAAGCTGGTATCGCTGCCAACAAGCTCGATATCATTCCCCTTGCCTACGAACCACCTGAGCAAGCCCATGACTTTGTACGAACATACCCAGCCGCTTTCTCTGCCGAACGTCCGCTGCGGGTGCTGTTTTTAGGTCAAGTCATCTTGCGTAAGGGCATTGCGGCACTGCTAGAAGCGGCACAAACCCTGCGCAACCAACCCATTGAATTCTGGTTAGTTGGTTCTCAAGGCATTGCTAGACCATCACAGACACAACAGCAGGAACGAGTAAGGTGGATGGGTTCCGTCCCCCGCAGTGCAACAGCGAAGTACTATCAACAGGCAGATGTTTTTCTGTTTCCCACCCTTTCCGATGGCTTTGGACTAACTCAATTGGAAGCGCAAGCCTGGAAACTTCCAGTGATTGCTTCCAGATTTTGTGGTGCAGTGGTGAAAGATCGAGTAAGTGGACTTATCTTACAGGAAGTGACGGGGGAAGCGATCGCTAACGCCCTCCAATTCTGCCTTCAGAACCCCCGACAACTAGAAGCATTTGCTAGGGAAAGCACCAAGGCATCTTTTTTTAGCTTGTCACAATTGCAGCAGTACCTCCAAGCTTTGCCTTATGACGTTGTTTGAATTCCCAGAACTCATCTGCACTCAAATTGCACTGCTGATTTTGAGTGGGATATGGTTTTTGAGACGCAATGATGAAATTCCTTTACTCATCAATAGCTTTCTCTTCTACATTGCCTCCTATCGATACTGGGCAGTCACCCACGGCATAAACAACTGGGTCAATATTGGTAACTTAGGCTTTGAGACGATTACGAAGGAGGCGGCTGTTGGTGCCTTAAGTTACATTGTCTTCGGTCAAATCTGTTTGCTAACAACTTATATGTGCCAACAGAGGAGAGTTGTACCACCTGTCATAGAAATTAGAGATAGTGCCTTTAACCGCTGGCTGCGTCCTAAAGTTATCTTTTTCGGCTTGCTGTGCTTACCCTTAGTTGTCTTCATTCGTGCTCAAGTCGCGGCACAACTCAGTGCTGGTAGTTCATTAGCCTTTCAGGTGACTGGCTACTTGTACTTATTTCCTATGGTTCTCGTAGGAATTGCTAGCCTAATTCTTTGCCTGTGGAAATTTGGTGGCTTTTCTTCACTGCCAACTAAAATAGCTGCTATTGCTATTCTTGTGGGTGTATTTTATTACACCTTTGCTCCGACCAGTCGCTTCCAATTTTTAGGATGGATAATTGCCAGCGGCATCATTTTAGCCTCTTCTTTGCGACCGAAAACTCGCCTGATTGTTTTCGCTACGATTGCTGTGTTAGGTCTGATAATTTTTGCGGTGGCTGGTGCTTTGCGGAACCCTGAATTATCCGGTGATGCACTCAATCAAGCCGCCTTGGAACGAGCCTTCGGAGCAGAAGACGCCAATATGCTCGATGGTTTCGTGCTGATGCAGCAGGTTTATCCCAAACGTTTAGACTACTCGTTTGGTATGGAACACCTAGAGGTTTTGTTACGTCCAATCCCTAGAGCTTGGTGGCCTCAAAAACCCGTAGGAGGCTACATGAATAAACTCGGCCTCACAATCAATGGCGGCAAAGCAACATTGGGAATTTCGCAATCTTTATTCGGGTCATTCTACGCCGAAGGTGGCCTGCTCGGTATTCTCATTTTCTCAATACTTTACGGGACGATTTTTGCCAACATCATCCGTTACAGTACCGAACTCTATCCTTTTGCTAGCATCTTGGTGCGTGCCATCTTCTGCGCTTGTCTAATTCCGCTCCTGCGTGGTGGAGATTTACCCGGAATTTATGCCTGGTTCGGCATGGCTTTTTGGCCTTGCTTCTTGTTGCTTTGGAATAAACGACGGTATTTTTCCTTGAGATTCTCGCCATTATCCAGGGTTTACCCTCCCCCAGAGATACCGTTTGCAGAGAATCCCTATCCCTAAAATTTTTTGCCCATTGATGCCCGAATCTAGCCGGGTTAAAGTCAGCTAATTATGCATGTAGTTGTCATTTTCTACAATATTGGAGGCTACCATGCTGCTCGGCTGCGTGCTACCTACGCGGCTTGTCAGCAACAAGGCTGGAGTTTAACCGCAGTCGAAGTAACAGACAATGCCAAAGAACATCCTTGGGGTGATCTCGAAAAAGAAATCACATTCCCTCTCAAAACGCTTTTCCCGGTAGCGACGACATCTTCCTCAACGGATCGCAGTCCCAATTCTACTGTTGCAGCTTCTTGGCTAGCCTATTGTCTGGATGAGCTTCAACCAGATGTCGTTGCTATCCCTGGGTGGGGACTTCCTTTTGCCCGCGCTGCTCTAGTATGGTGTCAGCGCCACCGCATTCCAGCCATCCTGATGAGCGAGAGTAAGTGGGATGATGAAAAGCGGCAGTGGTGGAAGGAACAGCTAAAATCTTGGCTTTACGTCAGAAAGTACGATGCTGCGTTGGTGGGTGGAAAACTGCACCGAGATTACTTAATCGAGCTGGGTTTTCCTGGCGATCGCATTTTCCTCGGCTACGATACGGTTGATAACAGCTATTTCATACAGCAAGCTGAGGTGGCTCGGCAAGACCCCATTGCGGCAAGGCAACGGCAGCCAAATATCCCTTGGCGACCTTATTTTATTGCTGCTACCCGGTTTATTAAACGCAAAAACGTATTAGGGTTTGTGGAAGCTTTTGCCGCTTATCGCCAACACGTTGGAGAAGAGCTAGCATGGAACCTTGTTATTTGTGGGAACGGAGAAGAAGAACCTGCTATCCGCCAGCTAGTTAGCGAAAAAGAACTCGACGATTGCGTCCATCTTCCTGGTTTCATCCCCTATCAAAGCATAGGAGATTGGTATGGTCTAGCCAACGCTTTCGTTCATCCGGCTCTGCAAGAGCAATGGGGCTTGGTTGTGAATGAAGCTTGTGCTGCTGGACTCCCAGTTCTCTGTAGCCGCACGGTAGGAGCCTGTCACGAACTCGTTAGCGACACTCATAACGGCCTGCTGTTCGATCCAGAAAGCGAGCGCGATATGACTCGTGCCTTGTTAGCTATACACCAACTAGATTCAGAGGCGCGCACCCGCATGGGACTGTTTAGCCAATCGCTGGTTGCTAATTATAGTTCCCAGAGGTTTGCAGAAGGTTTAATCGAGGCTGCGAACATTGCCATTGGGCAAGAAATCCCGAAAGCTGTTTGAACTTAACGACTAATTGAGCAATTAGGAATTAGCCACTCTATTGAGCCAAACCATGTCTGAAGCTATTTACACCCAAGGTCAGTATCTTGAAAATAACCCTACGTGGCATATTGAAGATTCAGCTTGGAAAGCAGAGCAAATTTTTAAAATTATTCAAAACAACAATCTCCAACCTTTATCGATTTGTGAGGTTGGATATGGCTCCGGTGAAATCCTCAATCAGCTCTACCTAAAAATGCTTAATTGCTTAAATTTTACTGGCTATGAAATTTCCCCACAAGCTTATCAAAATTGTCAGGGAAAAGCTAAGGGGAGATTGAGCTTTAAATTGGGCGATTTACAGCAAGATGAAAATACCTACTTTGATTTGTTGTTATGTATTGATGTTTTTGAACACATTGAAGATTACTTTAGTTTTTTGAAGAATCTGCGTCAAAAATCAAAGTATCAAATATTTCATATTCCCTTGGATATTTCAGTTTCTTCAGTTTTAAGAAGTACACCAATTTTAACAGCACGCCAACTAGTCGGTCACCTTCATTACTTTTCAAAAGAAACAGCTCTAGCCACCTTAAAAAATACAGGCTACGAAATTTGCGATTATTTCTACACAGCCGGTTCTATTGATTTGCCTGTCAAGCATTTCAAAACGTTATTAGGCAACCTGCCCCGGAAAGTATTGTATAGCCTGAATCAAGACATTGCCGTCCGGCTCCTTGGTGGATACTCTCTGTTAGTACTTACACGGTAAAACTGCATCCCAATTTTACACGAATAGTGGGTACATCTTACCTACTTAATCATGGAGGCTGCTCGTAATGTATTTAACCGCAACTTAGTATTAACAGCAGATGCCTTCCAAGGGAATAGCCCGATTCGCGAAGCCAAAACGTTCTTGGTAACGATTAAAAGCATCGCACATTCTCGGTGGCAAGCTGAGAGTCTCTTTCAAAGTAGGGGGAGTTGGCCTAATCATGTTAGTTGCTTGATTAAACCAGAATTTCGTGCTATCTAGCTCTAGAAATTTACAGAGATTACGTAATGTATTTTCTGGATTTGCAGTCAACTGCTCGTATGTAACTTCATAGAGGCGATCGCCAAGTTGTTCGCGCCAGCGATCTACTTCACCCAAACTCACCAACCATTCGTAAGCACCTTTCGAGCGGTGGTTTTCACATAATTCTACTTCTTCAGGATAGTAGCTTGCCAAGGCTCCATCCCGTGACAAAGCCTTCCACTTATAGTTTTCTACTCCCCACCACTGGTTGAGCTTGGGCTTACCTGCAATTTTATAGCTATTGGTTAAAGCAATCCGCTCAATTGAGCAGGAAACATCAACACCATTACGAATGATATGGATAAATTTTGCCTGAGGGGTCAAGCTATTTAAATAGCCTAGTCTCATCGCATTGAGGGGAGTTTTCTCTAGTAACAGATTCTCCTTAGGGTTTATAACCTTACTAAAAAAAATTCGATTAAAATGTAATTTTGCTGCCTCCGTTGCGTCAGCTTCATCCATCATGAATTTAGCATCAATCCGATGATAAAGATTCAGAACATCAGTCATGGGATCGATAACAGACCAAAGATGATAAGGCTCAAAAAAATAGTTTACGTTATTGTGAATTGAAAATAATTGTCCGAGAATAGTAGTGCCCGAACGACCACACCCAACGATGAATGCAACATTTCGGGTAGAAATAGTCCGTTCATTTAAAATTCTTTTTTGAGCTTTATACTCTGCTGATTTTCTTAAAAAGCTATATTTTAAGGCTCGCAACCAGGGTTTTAATGAATTAGAATCCTGTTTCATAACAAAATATTTAGTTTTTTGAGCAACTGCTTTCTTTTTTCTATTGTAGAATTTTAATGCTCCATCCGGACAAGTTCAACTTTATTGGTAGAAATTAATGTTTCCCAAAAAGTGAGGTTGGTTCTGAAACTTTTAATAATCAGCCCTTATATGGGTTCGATTTACGGTGGAACTTCCAAGGTAGTTAAAGACTTAGCCCAAGAATTGGGTAATCTTGGCATCACCGTTGATATCATCACAACAAATGCTAATGGTTCAGACAGGTTAGACGTTCCTCTAAACATCTGGATTCAAGAGAACTATTATCGAGTGCAATACTTC
>JALYGX010000199.1 GCA_030776905.1 Cyanobacteriota bacterium
TTTCTCCTCTGAGCAAGAAAGCGCAACTCGTCTATTTTGACCATCGGGGTCAAGGACGGTCGGCGCGTGGGGCTAAGGAAACTTATACCTTGGAAAATAATGTCGAGGATATGGAGGCGCTACGCCAGTACCTGGGACTAGACAAAATCGTTGTCCTCGGTTCCTCCTATGGGGGTATGGTTGCCCTGTCCTATGCGGTGCGCTATCCCAAAAATGTTTCCCATTTAATTGTGATCGCCACAACTCCCGATGCCCGCTTTTTGCAACGAGCTAAGGAGATTTTGGCAGAACGGGGGACAGAGGAACAAAAAGCAATAGCACAACGTTTGTGGGACGGTAACTTCGAGAATGAGGAACAGTTGCGCGAATACTTTCAGGTAATGGCGTCGATGTACTCCGTCACCCATGACCCGAACATAGTCTCCAAAGGATGGGATAGAGCGATTCTCTCCGTTGATGCCATTAATGTTGCCTTTGCTGGCTTCCTGCGGGACTACAACGTCCTCGACCAGTTACACAAAATTACGTCACCCACTCTGGTGATTGGAGGACGGCATGATTGGATTTGTGCCCCGGAATATTCTGAGGACATTGCTAGAGCTATTCCTAATGCTGACCTGAGAATCTTTGAAAACAGCGGTCATTCGGTGCGAGCAGATGAACCGCAAGCCCTTTTAGATGCGATCGCAGGTTTCCTGGTTTATAAACGTTAGGTGGAGTGGTCTTGAGATTATAGGGCAATAAGGGAAACCGAGTGAGAAAAATCGTTTGGCTGGGCTTAATTGCAACTAGCTTGGGCATCCTACTGTTATTTAAACCCGATCACGAGCCACCAACTGCAACGTCTTCAGCCCCTCGACCTGCGCCGGAGCAAGACATCCGATACAATGCCTACACACTAGACCAAAGCGTAGTTCACACCCTATTAATTCCCGCTAAAAGTCGTTTTTCGGTCGCTCCCGCCTTATCCCAAAAGTTAGACAGCTTGGAAAGCTTTGCCCAGAAGCACAAAGCGGTAGGGGCAATCAATGGCGGTTTTTTCGATCCGGAAAATGGAAAATCCACCGCCTACGTTGTCGTGCAAGGGCAACGGGTAGCTGACCCCAGTCAGAACGAGCGGTTGATGAACAATCCCAACTTAGCGCCTTACTTACCAAAAATCCTCAACCGAACTGAATTTCGCCGATACCGTTGCGGTCAAACTTTCCGTTATGATATCGCTCTGCACGCAGAACCAACTCCAGCAGGCTGTCAATTAGTGGATGCCTTGGGAGGTGGTCCCCGTTTATTGCCAGAGCTTACTTTGGTTCAAGAGGGTTTTTTGGATTTTTCTAATGGGGAAGTTATACGAGATTCCCTGGGAAGCCGCCAAGCTAACGCTCGGACTGCTGTTGGTATTACTCGTGATGGCAGCGTTCTTTTGGTGATGGTTGCTCAAAAGCCCGAAACTCGCACTACCTCCGGGATGTCTCTGCAAGCGCTGGCTGGCTTTATGAAAACTAAAGGTGTTGAAAAAGCCATGAATTTGGATGGGGGAAGCTCATCAAGTCTTTATTACAAAGGCAAGACATTTTACGGCAAAGTAGATGAAAAAGGGAATCAGCGTAGGCGGCAAGTTAAGTCTGTTTTACTCGTTCAAGAAACAAGTGGAACTGTTCAATAGCTATTAAATGAAAAAACATCTGCATTTAAGGAAATTAATTATATCAAGATTTGAACAAAATTTGCTGTAGATAAGTTTTTGTATTTGACATTTACCCTATTATTTGATAGGCAATAAATCACAAATAGCTGAATATAGCTGTTGATTATTCGCTGCAAACTTTTGTAAATATACGCATAAAAAGTTCCCCCAAAGATTGAGTGATTTAGTAGAAAAGTTCTACCCATTCTAAGGAGCAGACTCGATGAGTTTTTCTTTTTTAGAGGAAAAATTTGCCCAGCCAACTTCATCTTTCAAGCTCTCTAATTTCAACGGTAGCAACGGCGATACTACCCCCATCGTTACCAGTGGCATTGTCTTCATTGACTCCACAGTTGATGACTATGAAATGCTGATGGCAGGAGTGACACCGGGCTTAGAAGTGGTGCTGCTGGATGACAGCCAAGATGGGATTGTTCAAATCACCGAAGCCTTGAAAGGACGCAGTGGCTTGTCGAGTCTGCACATTGTCGCTCATGGCGATGCAGGTGAGTTGTGGGTGGGCATTGGGTTCGTCAATAGCCATACTCTTGAACAATACAAGCATGATTTGCAGTCTTGGGCAGCAGCTTTAGTTCCGGATGCGGATATTCTCCTCTATGGTTGCAACGTAGCCGCAGGGGAGACGGGTCGGCAATTTGTGCAACGTTTCAGTCAGCTAACGGGTGCTGATGTCGCCGCTTCCAGTAACTTGACGGGGAGTGCTGCATTAGGTGGTGACTGGGAACTGGAAGTGAAGATTGGCAACGTTGAAGCACCGATTGCATTTCAAGCAGAGACAGTGGAGGCTTACAGTGCTGTTCTCACTACCCGCCGCGTCTCAGTTGGCGACAACGGCACCTGGGGAAATAACGACTCCTACTCCCCCTCAATTTCTGCCGATGGTCGCTATACCTTCATCTTTTTCTCTTAAATTGTCTGCTCGGTTAACCGAGCAGTATTGCCTTCACAATTTCTTCACACTCAGCTAATAAGCTTTCCTGGTGATTGCCCTCGATCGCCAATAGCCAATTAGATATTTCAGGGTATTGCGAATTATTGCAAAATGTTTCAATTAATTGACTTAGAAAAACGACCCTGCCATCACTGGAAGGGTCGCTAGCAATACCTATGAACTTAACTGATTACCAAAAAGTGATGCTTAAAATCAATAACCTTATGCAAAAAATGCATTGACTTGAGAGAGCGATCGCTAGTTGACGAGGAAATAGGCGATCGCTTGGATTGGGTAGACGAGAGCGATCGCCTTTCAGGCACACCACTGTGTTAAACCAGTAGTTATGCAGCCCTAGGCTCTTAATCAGAAGCTGTTGTTAGACACTCTCTTGAAGACAAATACTCCGTCCTGTTGATAGCTTAATTTCAACTCAGGAGACTTCTTAAGTCGATCCAACCAGTTTGTCATTAACTCCGGTGAAATTCCTCTACCTGGATGCTGTAAATCAAGGATGATACAGTCAAAGCTGTTACTATTGGCTTGCTCTATATCTAAGTTTTTATTAATTATCTTAAGGATTGGACGGTGGCTTAGATGTGGTCCGATATGAGTAGTTGATAAGACACGTTCTTGAGGCTGCACCAAATCCACAGCCGCACGAACTGAATTAATATTCGATAGACCTGATAAGTACCGCGTTATGAAATAGTCATACTTAGCCAGTGATAAAAATATAATTACTGACCAAATAATTATTAAACGAGGATTGAGCCACGGTCTTTTATGTTGTTGCTGATAGTGACTTAGAGAGTGAATTAACCATAGGAGTACAAAGGGGAAAATTGGCAACGAATAATGGTGAATTAAGTCTCGTTGTGCTGAAAAATCTGATAAAATGTTGAGCAACAACATAGGTAAAGCTGGCAGCATTATTGCTATCTGCCGCCAGCTCAAGCCAATGATAACGGGGAGTATCAACAGCAAGTAATAAAACAGTCGGTCTGGCAGCAGAAATCTTCCTAGAATTACTCCTGGATTAGTTAAAACTTTTCAGGCAATTTCTGAAAATGAACCGCCAAGAGAACTGTAAAATCCCACTCCTCCGGGTTGACCCCCTCTGAGCATCGGAACAAGATAGCCGATCGCAAACACGAACCAAACAGTACCTGCTGCCATACATCCCCAAGCATAAAGACGGCGAGGCTGAATTAAGGCAAACCAGATACCTAAAGCAATGACGGTTAAGCTTAATATATCCTTGCAGCTTAAAACTAAAGCAACAGCAATAATGAATTGTCCGGTTCGATTTGCAATTCCTGCCCATATTGCCCAAAGTAACGCTGGAGGCGCGATCGCTTCTGGACGAAAATCGGTATAAAAGTTGATATTAAATAACGCCGGATAAAGCAGATAACTCAGAGCGATCGCTCGTCCATACGCCGCAGATAAGCCAGTCTGCAAACTCAAGGCATAAATCGGAATCGCTCCTACAGCCAAAGCTAATGCCTGCACGGCAAACAGCCAGTGAACATCGGGATAGATTTTGTAGAAACCGACTTTGATAGAACTGAGCAGCCTAATTCAGGTACGATACGTCCTGGTGGTGCTGGGAGCAAAGGCGCGATCGCTAGTTGACGAGGAAATAGGCGATCGCTTGGATTGGGTAGACGAGAGCGATCGCCTTTCAGGCAGACAACTGTAACTAGTGCAAGATATGATACTAAATCCGGTTGCCATATCCCCTTAACACATCAAGGAAACTTCAACCAGTGATAGTGAGTTAAATTTTTAATTTCTGCTTTCATTTCCCTGAGCACGTTACAACGAAGTACTAACACTTCT
>JALYGX010000200.1 GCA_030776905.1 Cyanobacteriota bacterium
CCGATGAATTCTTCATTGTGACCGAGTCCATAGGCATCAGCCGTGTCGAAGAAGTTTACCCCCAGATCCAGGGAGCGGTGGATAGTCGCAATTGATTCTTGTTCGTCACGGTTGCCGTAAGATTCCGCCATCCCCATACATCCCAGTCCTAGTTCCGAAACCATCAGTCCTTGATTTCCGAGCTTCTGCTTCTTCATTTGTTCTCTCCTGCTTTAGTTGTGGTGCTGAAGTTAATCTTTTTTATTTCGTTCTTGAAAGATTTCTTTGGCTACAGAGCAACCGTTTATTGCTGTTGGGAAACCTATATAAACTGCTATTTGCATAATGACTATCAACATACCTCCTTACAGGTACAGCCGATATTTATGGCACCGTGAATGTGAACTTTTAGCTGAGGCTGTGCATTGCCAAGTGCTGTAAGCGCCGCAAGCGTAGCGATAGCCCTGGTTCTTTTTTGCGCTTTTGTGGAAAATTGAAAAGCCCCGCCAGGATTAGCTGATTGCTTCACGGAGTCGCTGCATTGCCCCTTTATTGATGCTTTCGGCGCACGCTGGCGGTATAACCGTATTTAGGTAGCGACAGCTAACGAACATCTTACCCCCTAGCGTTGCAACCCCTACGATAATTGGCGCTATACCCGCAACTGTTATATAGAGTTCCCGCAGGTGTAACAGACTGAACTGCTCTGGAATATTTAAGCGACCCAGATTGGTGACGGTTAGATCAGAACCTATTAGCCCTTTCACATACTGGCGTAACCTGCTTGGTTCGGGTTTGGTAGACAAAAAAGCTTTTACTTTTTGGACACCAGCGAATATTTGACCATGTGCCACCACCTGGTTGAGCTGGTGTTTTACCTCTCGGGCTACTTCCCAGAAGTCAGTGGCAGGCTTGCTCTGGTGATAAGTCAGTTCTCGGGTATAGTATGCTCCAAAATCTTCGCCTATTGGTGGTACAAGGTGATTCCGCAGATTGAGCGGAGACATACACTTGAGGACAGTTTCGTCTGCTGGTCTCACCTCGTGAGCAACCGATAAAAGGAATGATGCACAGAGCGCACCATGAACACTGGTTTGCTGTTGCCGAGAGCATAAGACGAGCCTAGTAGTCTCCTCAGGCGAGAGGCACCAGTGGAGTAGGCGAATTTGCTCCTTACCGAGAATCTCCTTAGTGCTGGGACGATTCGTGACCACCTCCAAATGGGATTTAGCAGTTTTGTGGTTCTCGAAGTCCTCGTCAACAGAATCTCTGCTGAGTCCACGAGCAGATACAGGAATAAGTTCCTCACAGGGGGGCGGCTCTGGTAAGCGCTGCTGCTTCATGCCTGGTTCGCTGACTTCGCGCAAGATGTCCCGTATGAGGTACGTTCCCGATAAGCCGTCGCCGATGCAATGGTCAAAGGTGATAATAAGTTCAGATACAGCAGGCGACTGGAGTAACACCACACGTATCAGTGGACCTTCCTTCCAGGAAAAAGGGCGAAGGAGTTCTTCTTCAGCCTCCTGACACCAGTGTTTTTCTCCTTGCCGAGCGATGATTCGCAACGGGATGCTGGGAACACCCTCCGACACGAATCGCGGTTGCTCATAGTTGTCGATCGCGATTCTTACAGCAAGTAGCGGATGCCGATGCTGAACCCAAGCCAGAGCCGCAGTGAGCTGCTTGATGGTAAGTGTTCCTGTAATAGTCGCACAGAGAACAACGTTTATCGGTTTAGTCTGAGCTAGCACCCACAGTAAATGTTCTGATGGTCCTAGTAAGCGGTTCATAGAAAATTTTCTGCTTATGGTAAATCTATTCGTTCTTTAAAGACTTCTTTGGCTGTAGATATGCCATTCAGTGCGGCTGGAAAACCTGCATAAATTGCCATTTGAATGATGACTTCTACGACTTCTTCACGGGTGCAGCCGACATTTAAAGCTCCGTGAATGTGAACTTTGAGTTGGGGTTGTGCATTCCCAAGTGCTGTCAGTGCTGCAACCGTAGCTATTTGTCTGGATTTCAGATCCAACCCTGGACGTGAGTAAATGTCCCCGAAAGGAAATTCAATGATGTAACGTCCCAAATCAGGTGCAATATCTTTTAGACTCTCGATGACTCGCTCACCAGCTTCGCCATCGACTTCCTTGAGCTTTTCCCACCCTCGTTCATAGCGCTCTTGAATCATGTCAGATTTTTCCTAGACTGTAGTAGCTGGGATATCTAGCATATGGGACAAATAATGCTCATTTCTTGGGTTTAAAGCACCCTTTACGTCAAAAAATTTCTTTAGTTCAGTAACTGTCGATTGCAGAGACGATACATCTTCAACATTCAACGTTAGAGAGGTAGGGCTAATTTTGCTTATCAGTTTTGACAAAACTTGTTTAGGTCCAACCTCAACAAAAACTTCAATTCCTTGTTGTTCTAAATAACGTATCGAAGGCTCCCAAAGAACGGGAGAAACGATTTGTTGTTCTAACAGTGTTGCCCATTCACCGCCATTGGTAACTGGTTTGGCTGTAACATTTGAGACTACAGGGACAGTGTTATCATTAAACTGAACATTACCAAGTGGCTCAGCAAACTGTGCAGCAGCTTCCTGCATTAGAGGAGAATGAAACGCTGCTGAAACAGACAAAGGAATCACTTTGATATCCTTTTCAAGGGCGATAAAAACCGCTGATTCTACAGAATCAGTATCCCCAGAAATAACAATTTGCTCAGGGGAGTTCCAATTGGCAGGAACCAGTATGCCTCCAGGTAAAACTGCTGTTTTACATAATTCTTCCGCTTCCTCTAAGGTGACTTCTTTGAGCGCTGCCATACCCCCTCCTTGCATCTTCGACATTAGAGTTCCTCTGACTTGAATCAGACGGATGGCATCAGCAAAAGAGAGAACACCAGCAGCCACTAAGGCTGCATACTCTCCAGCACTGTGTCCACAAATAAATTCTGGTTGTATGGGAAAATGTTCCCGAAAGACAGTATAAGCAGCTATGCTCGTCGTCAATAAACAAGGTTGTGTGATTGAAGTTTCCATCAAATCTTCTTCGGAACCGAAGAAAGAAAGATGTTGAACAGATAAACCTGTCATCTGCTCTGCCGATTTAAAGATTTCTAGGGCAGATGAAAACTGTTTGGCTATTTCCTGTCCCATCCCTACATATTGGGAACCCTGTCCTGGAAAAACAACCGCATAACGAGTCCCTTTTATTTGTTCCATGATTTATACAACGCCTCCAAAACATAAGCAACTCCATCCTCTTGGTTAGAGAAAGTAACAAAATCAGCCACTTGTTTGAGTTCGGGTACTGCATTCCCCATCGCAATACCCAACCCTGTATGTTGGAGCATATCCATGTCGTTGTAACTGTCACCAAAACTGATGATCTCTTCTGGTTTTACTCCAAGACGTTTTGCCACTTGCAATACGCCCTTTCCTTTTGAAGTGTTAGTAGCTAAAAATTGCAACCTCCAAACATCACTTTGCCAAGGAGCTATTACGTAATCAAACTGTCCTAAAAAGTGGTTGGACACTGTGGTTAAGACCTGCTTGAGTACCTCTTGGTTATCCATCAACAAAATGCTTGTGGGTTCTCCTTCAAAGCATTTGAGAGAGGAAGCATAAGTGAGAGAAACTTGCAATTCTTGCGAATAGCGCTCACTGTAAGGGTTGGAGGCAGTCAAGTAAATATTGTCATCAAAATTAAAATGAATGACTGTCTCTTTTCCATCCAACAATTCCAAAACTTTAGTGACGATCTCTTTCGGAACGGTGTCATGATGATAAATTTGACCAGTTCTTACATCTTTCACCAACGCCCCATTATGCGAAACTACAAGTCCCGGTGTTCCTAGTTTTTCAAGATGGTTTTTGACAGCGCTTGTCATGCGACCCGTTGCTAAGAGGACAGTTAGTCCTGCATCTGCAATCATTTTGACAGATGCGATCGTGCGATTTGATAGTTGGTGGTTACGATTTAGTAACGTTCCATCCATGTCGAGAGCTACCATTTTAAAGCTGCTCGGACCTTTTTTAGAAAGCAGTTGCCGTAGTTCGTTACAATGCGATCTGATTGTTTCAACCATTACTCACTCCTAGGCTGATTAACTGATAAGCATCGTTGACAGTTTTAATTTTTCCGGCCTGGGAAGTAGGAACTTTGATGCCAAATTTTTGACGGATTAACATCACAATTTTGACGATATCCACAGAACTAATCCCAATGTCTTTTACCCAAAGAGCCTCCGGACAAAGTTTGTTCTTATCCAACTTTAGACGGGATGCAACGGCATTGCAAAAATCATCGAAATTAACTGTAGTTAACTCTTTTGTAAGTGTAAAAGTGTCCATTATTTACTCCTTTTTTGTTTTTTTGAGGTTTTAGAGAAACCATTGAGCTGTTAGTTCAAATAATTCCTGTTGATGAAACGGAAATGAGTGATGAGCTCCTTCTAGTACTTCCAATCTCTTTTCCCCTGGAGTTCCCTGGGCAAACTCTACTAATTTTTCGACTTCTTGTAGTGGGACTGTTGCATCTTCCGTGCCATGAATCACTAACAAAGGTTGGCGCACCCGAAGAATCTCTTCAAACATATCGAAGTCAGATGATTGAGTTAAGATACTGGGTCCGCAGCGAAAAAGTTGTTCATTGTATAGAAAATCTGCTTCGTCACCATCTTGTAAAACACTGAACGCTTCCTCTCCGATCAGCTGGATCATGGTACCTGCTAAATCGGTGAACGGTGCCCAGGCGACAGTCCTATATATTCGTGAGTCTCTAGCACTTCCCCGAATAGCGGTTACTGCTCCCATGCAATGTCCAACCAGACCAATTCTTTCTGGGTCTACGCCGTCCAGTGTGGCAACCACATCGATTGCCGCTTGCAAATCTTCCAGCTCATTTTCCAATGTGAGGTTAACTAAATCCCCATCACTATCACCCGATCCAGCAAAATCGAAGCGAAACACTGATAAGTTATGTCCTACCGCGTAACGAGCAAATTCCACAAAACGCCTGCTCCCTCCAATTTTTGTACCAGCAAAACCATGACATACAAGTAAGCATGGTCTAGGGCTTTTCCCTTGTCCATGATGCATAACACCAACGAGATTTTGACTTCGGTTGTTCTGAAATGCAACTGCTTCCATCTTTGACATACGATGAATCCTTTATAGTACTGATTCTGCTGAGTATAAGGATAATTCTGGGTAAGAATTAGATTATTGAAACACCCAGCTGTTCTTAGTTCATGTAACCTCCTCTACTGCTATTTTCATTGCCACTGCTAGCCCCACCGCATAGTCTTTGTGATGACTAATACTCACCTCTAACTGGCTGAATCCCATTTGATCCCAGTAATAAAGTGCAGAGCCTTTTAAACAAACTTTTGGCTTGCCAAAGGTATCATTTAAAATCTCAATATCAACGAATTCAATTTCATCGATACCGTGCCCTAAAACCTTCATGAGTGCTTCTTTACAAGCAAATCTTCCAGCTACTCGTTGAAGTCGATTAGGGCAGTCTACTATGTCGCTCCATTCATCTTCTGTGAGTACAATACCACTCGGTGCATCTGCCAAGTCGCGTATATCGTCAATGTGAACAATATCG
>JALYGX010000201.1 GCA_030776905.1 Cyanobacteriota bacterium
TCTCTAAGTTCAGATGGGTAGGGATAAGTTGCCCCAGCTACTAGCTCAACGTTTAAATCGACATCAGTACCAGCAATCTCTACCAAAGCCGCATCAATGCCGTCTACCGACGTGCCACTTATTAGACCAATTACACGAGCCATGTAAGGTTATTAGCCACTTAGTTACTCTGCGTTTTCAGCTTATCGGACTGAGTGCGCTGAGTGCTAGATTCCTACGATAGGTGAGCCGTTGAGGTATCGGCATCCACCTTCATCCTTTTCCCATTCGGTGGTTTTTCAGTGGCAATGACGTGTAGATCGACATCTTTGAGATATCGCACTAACTGCTGAACTAGGGAACCCCGCCAGAATAACTCCCAACGAGATTTCTGAGATTGTCCGAGTACAACTTGCGTGATGTGATATTTCTGAGCGGTTTGTGCGATCGCTTCGGCAACATTAGTACCCTTTACCCGTAAAAACTCACCTCCAACTTGACGGCAAAGATGCTCGCACGTTTCAACATATAAGCTTTCATCTTTGGTTAAGAAGCGTTCTGGGTGATCGATAAATACCGCAAACAAACGTGCCCGCATCACACTGGCTACCCGCGCCCCTCTTCGTAGCAGTTGGGCGGAGTTGGGATAAGTCGAAACACACACCAGTACCCTCTCGTGAATACTGCAAACTTGATGCTCAAATGCGGCTTCTTCAATATTGTCAGCCACTTCCCGCAGGGCTAACTCCCGTAGGGCGACTAGGTGACGCCGTTGGAAGAAATTTTGTAGGGATTGCTCAATTTTTTCCGGCGCGTAGATTTTGCCCTCGATTAACCGCTCTTGCAGGGTTTCGGGTGTCACATCGACTACTACAACTTCTGTGGCTTCATCCAGAAGGCGATCGGGGATTCGCTCACGCACCACAACCCCCGTAATTTTTGCAACTAAATCATTGAGGCTTTCTAAGTGCTGAATATTAACCGTTGAATAGACATCAATACCAGCTTCTAGTATTACTTCAACATCTTCGTAGCGCTTTTCTCGTGCTGAACCCGGTACGTTTGTATGAGCCAGTTCATCAACCAGAACCAACTGAGGCTGACGCGCCAGAATCGCATCTGTGTCCATTTCTCCTAACATCACGCCGCCGTGAACAATGGCTTTTTTCGGAACAACTTCTAGCCCAAGTGCCTTTTGGGCTGTTTCTGCACGCCCATGAGTTTCTAGGACGCCAATAACGACATCAATTCCTTGTTCCTTAAGGTCGTGAGCTTCTTCCAACATTCGATAAGTCTTGCCGACGCCGGGAGCCATGCCAATATACATTTTGTGCTTTCCACGACGGCGGGAGGACGGCGAGGAGTAGGTTTGGGTAGTACTCAAGCGACTAGTAATCTCACTTTGACTAATCATGGACGAGAATAATTTTGAATGTTGAATTGTCAAGTAAATTAAGAGAATTTTACAATTCGAGGCTCACATTTAAATGAGGCGATCGCTTTCAACGAAATTAGCCATTTGACCGTGACGAATCTAACGCCAGATTAAGTTTGAGTACATTCACTCCCGGCTCACCAAAGATGCCGAGAAATCTACCATCCGTGTTTTTAGCGACGAGAAGCTCAACTTGATTGGGATTAAGCGATCGCATTGTTGCCACCCGTTGGATCTGCGCTCTGGCTGCCTCAATACTAATGTGGGGGTCTAAGCTAGAGCCAGATGTATAAACTAAATCAGCCGTTGGTTGAATCCCAGCTTGTTTGAGCTTGTCTACATCCTCACGAATCCGTTTAATTAAATCTGGATCGTCTGGTTTTCTATTGTCTTTGAGTAGCTGTACTGTATTACTGGGAGCCAGGTTACTAGCGCCAGACACCCCTGTTTTGAGGACATTATTCTTATCATCCTTCGGGTCAGCGGTACTATAGCTCGTCGTGCTAGGGCGGGATTGAAAATAACGGTCGGAAGCAAAAGGTTGACCAATTAAAGCTGAACCTATCACCTGTCCTTGGGCATTTTTAATCAAGCTACCATTTGCCTGATAAGGTAATGCGGCTTGACCCACCCCAACCATAAACAACGGATAAATTAATGCCGTTAAAACCCAGAGAACAAGCGTTGAACGAATGCCTGTGATGATATCCCTAACCATAATTTAGAAGCGCTCCGGCTGAAAAATCACAACAAAAAGGTAAATCGAAAGACCTGCTATTACCATTCCCAAAATGCCTAGGGCATAAGCCGCCTTGCGGGTAATGTCTGCACCCGTAGCCGCATCAACAGCCGGAGCAATCAGCAGATTCAAGCACAGCAAAAGAAATATCTGTATCGGCAACGGATTCCTCTTCCACTGCTCGCGCATTATTTCCATTACCTCAGCAAAATCTTTCGGCAAACTCTCCTTCCACAAATCAACTCGCTTCATAACTCTCCTTCAGATCTTAACTCCGTGTACTCTGCGTCTCTGTGGTTCGTTACCTAAGCCAACCCAATCGCAGCAATCAACAAATCAATAACTTTAATTCCCAAAAACGGCGCAATAACTCCTCCTAATCCATAAATCAGGATGTTATCCCGCAGCAGCCGATTAGCACTAACAGGTCTAAAATTAACGCCCTTTAGCGCTAATGGAATCAGTGCCGGAATAATTAGAGCGTTATAAATCAGCGCTGACAAAATCGCAGAATTCGCACTCGCTAACCCCATAAGGTTGAGGCTACCAACAGGGGCAAACATTGCGGGGATAATTGCGAAGTACTTGGCAATATCATTCGCTAACGAAAACGTCGTCAGTGCCCCACGAGTAATCAGCAACTGCTTACCAATTGTTACCAAATCGATCAGCTTAGTGGGGTCAGAATCCAAATCCACCATATTCGCCGCTTCCTTCGCGGCTTGGGTGCCAGAATTCATCGCCAAGCCTACATTTGCCTGCGCCAGGGCTGGTGCATCATTAGTACCATCACCCGTCATTGCTACTAGCTTGCCCTGCGCCTGTTCCCGTTGAATCACCTCAATTTTGTCTTCTGGCGTGGCTTCAGCGATGAAATCATCCACTCCAGCTTCAGCCGCAATCACTTCAGCAGTAATTCGGTTGTCACCTGTCAACATGACAGTCCGGACACCCATCCGCCGCAATTGGTCAAACCGTTCGCGGATACCCGGTTTAACAATGTCTTTGAGATAGATAATGCCGTAAAGCTCGGCGTTCTTACAAACAGCCAGGGGAGTACCACCCAAGCGTGAAACCCGTTGATAGGCGTCATCGAGTTCTGGCGTCAGGCTACCACCGCGAGAGCGAACAAACCCTTTAATCGCATCCACCGCGCCCTTCCGCACCTCAGTACCCTCTAGCAAATCGGTGCCACTCATGCGAGTTCTGGCGGAAAACTCAATTCCTTGTGCTGTATTGCGGTCAAAATCCACCGTTGCGCCCAACTTTTCAGCTAGCCGTACAATAGACTTACCTTCCGGTGTCTCGTCAAACACACTTGCCGCTAAGGCTACACGAGCAATATCTTGTTGTGAGTAACCGTTGACGGGAATAAACTCTTCTGCCAAGCGGTTTCCTAGGGTAATCGTGCCTGTTTTGTCCAACACCAGGGTGTTAACGTCGCCGCAAGCCTCCACCGCCCGTCCAGAGGTTGCTACCACGTTAAACTGGGCAACCCGATCCATACCCGCAATCCCGATCGCACTCAGCAATCCCCCGATCGTTGTCGGAATCAGCGCTACCAACAGGGAAATCAAGAGGACGACACCAACCGGATTGCCAACATAGTTAGCAATGGGTGGGATTGTCGCCACAACAATCAAAAAGACGAGAGTGAGAACTGCAAGCAAGACGGTAAGAGCAATCTCATTCGGCGTCTTGGTTCGTTCCGCCCCTTCTACCAGGGCAATCATGCGATCGAGAAAGCCCTTGCCGGGGTCAGCCGTTACCCGCAGTGTCAGTTCATCTGAGAGAATGCGCGTACCACCCGTGACGGAACTGGCGACATCACTCCCCGGTTCTTTCAGTACTGGCGCTGATTCTCCGGTAATTGCCGATTCATCTACCGAAGCAACTCCGGCAATCACTTCCCCATCGGCAGGGATGATGTCACCCGCAATTACTTTAATTTGGTCGCCCTTACGCAGCGCTGTAGAACTTACCTCCTCAATTGAGCCAGTCGGTAAAAGTTTCCGCGCTGTGGTGTCTGATTTAGTGGAACGCAAGGAATCCGCCTGTGCTTTACCCCGTCCTTCTGCAACGGCTTCAGCAAAGTTGGCAAATAGAAGGGTGAGAAATAAAGTTGCGGTCACTAAACCGTTGAATAAGCGCTGATTCTGACCCGGTACTGGCCCGAATAGGGTTGGGTCAATTGTTAGTAAGGCGGTGATAATTGTACCGACCCAGACAATGAACATGACTGGGTTTTTCATCATCACTCGCGGATTGAGTTTAACAAAGGCATCTCGAAAGGCTCTTTGATACAACCCTTGTGTATTGACTTGGCGCTGTTTCTTTTTATGCGATCGCTTCTCGCCATTGGGTGGCTGAATTTGAGGATTGGGGGAATCGATTCTATCCTGTGTGTTCATTGTTTAGTAGGGAATGGGGAATTAGGAAAACAACAAAGAACAAAAAACAAATGACCAATGACCAGTCTTATCCCCCAGCAGCTAGTTTGAAGGATTCGGCGATGGGTCCTAAGGCGAGAACTGGGAAGAAAGTTAGCGCCCCCAGGATGATGATGATTCCAGCCGTAACGCTAGTGAATAGTCCTGTATCAGTGCGGAGAGTACCAGGAGTTTCGGGTACGGGTTGTTTGCGATACATACTGTCTGCCAAGAGTAGAAGGGCAATCATGGGGAGGTAGCGTCCTGCTAAGAGACTGATACAGGTGCTGAGATTCCACCACAAGGCGGTTGGTGCGGGTTGAGTATCTGCTAATCCTTCCAATCCAGAACCGTTGTTGGCGGCGGCTGAGGTGTATTCGTAAACCACCTGGGAAATGCCGTGGAAAAGAGGGTTGCTAATGCCACTAAGGGTATCGGGAAAGGCAAGTGCGATCGCCGATGGAATTAAGACAACAATGGGGTGAACCAGCAGAATTACACTGGCAAGGACAATTTCTCGCTTTTCTATTTTGCGACCGAGAAATTCTGGGGTGCGTCCCACCATTAAACCTGTTAAAAATACGGTCAAAATCAGGTAAATGAATAGGTAAGCCGTTCCCGTTCCCTGACCGCCCCAAATTATTTGGATAAACATATTGAACAGTGTGGCAAAGCCGCCTGGAGGCATTAAGGAATCATGCATTCCGTTAACTGCACCACACATAGTAGCCGTAGTTGTCACTGCCCAAAGTGCCGTTTGTGCCCAACCAAATCGGACTTCCTTGCCTTCCAGATTGGGCTGTTGTCCGCCCAAGATCGTGTTAACGAGAGGATTTCCTTGATACTCGCCAATGGCAGTAATGATAATCAGGGCAACATAGATGATGAAAACCATCCAAAACAGCAACCATCCCTGCTTTTTATTACCTGCAAAAATGCCGTAAGTATAGATTAGCGAGGCTGGGATGCAAACCATTGCGATCGTTTCTATTAGGTTAGAACCCCCATTGGGATTTTCATAGGGGTGAGCAGAGTTGACAGCAAAAAAGCCACCACCGTTTTCTCCCAACTGCTTAATCGCTTCAAAATGTGCTACTGGCCCAAGGGCAATCTTTTGAGTAGCTCCCTCCAGGGTTGTTGCCGTTGCTGGTCCTGCCAAGGTTTCGGGTACACCTAAGCTCATTAGTAATAAAGCAATAACAATGGAGAGGGGAAGTAAAATTCGCGTGATGGATTGGATTAAATCCACATAAAAATTGCCTAGCGGTCTACCCGTCAAACCCCGAATAAAGGCAATCCCTACTGCTAGCCCTGTTGCCGCCGAGGTAAACATTAAAAACCCTAGACCTGCCACCTGGCTGAAATAGCTAAAGGTCGATTCGCCAGAGTAGTGTTGTTGGTCTGTGTTGGTCAAAAATGAAATTGTGGTGTGTAATGCTGTATCCCAAGTAGGGGCACTTAAGGTCGTGGGATTTAACGGGAGAATTCCCTGAAACATGAAGAGCAAGTAGACGAGAATACCCATAACTAAATTGGTGCATAGCAATGCACGGGCATACTGCCAACCTGTCATAGTCTCTTGATACCGAATACCACTAGCGGTGTAGATAATGCCCTCGACGGGTAGCATTATTGAGTCAAGAAATGTTCTTTCTCTTAGGAATACACGAGCGATGTACTTTCCTAAGAAAGGAACAATGACTACTAATATCAGTATCGTGAATGCAATCTGGAAAAATCCTTGCAGCATTAATGAGCAAGACTCCTGAAAAGGTAGATTTTTAATTGATAAATCAAGGAGAATTTGGTGGACAGAATTAAACGGAAGGTGGGCAATGTCTATCATGCCTCATGTAATCCAAACCACCGAAAGATTTTGGACATTGCCCACCCTAATCGATGTTGACTTGATTTATGTCCACCTACTTAACTACACAAGCTGTAAGCTAATCAACAAAAAATATTCTATTAAATAATCTATTTACAGCCAATATAATGACCTATCTATATAGCGTTTATACAAAGGTATATCTGGAGATATAGATATTGACAAAGGATGGTATGAGCTGAATAAAGAGGCTGTTAATATAAGTAACAGGTTATGAAAAAAGAGTCTTTATAAGGAATGAGCAGGTGCTATCAGTGGTGGTTAAAGATTCAGCGGTTTGTGCTGAGGAATAATCCGCATCATAAAACCTGCTTTCTAATTGCAAGCATATTTGCTGTAGTGATGACCTTAGAATATGCCACGCCATCAGATTATGTATTTGGCTACCTCTATACGGGACCAATTTTGCTAGCTAACCCTCGTTTAAATCGTTCGGCAACCTTACAAGTAACGCTGTTCGCTTGTGGGTTAACACTTTTGAATCTAGTGTTTCCTCATGTAGAACACATGAATGCGGCGACAGTGGCGAATCGGGTAATTGCAGTGATGGCATTGGTGGTGACAGGAGTTTTAAGCGATCGCACTCGTCGGTATGAAGAAGCCCTCGCACAGCAAAAGGCTCAATTACACGCCCAAGAACAGCTAGCAAGCATTAGGGAAGATTTTGCCTCGACTCTTACCCACGACCTCAAAACCCCTCTTCTGGGAGCCATTGAAACGCTGAAATCTTTGCAAAAGGGTCAGTTTGGGGAAGTGACGGCAGTACAACAAGATGTTTTCGGGATGATGACTCGTTCTCACCAATCCACATTGCAATTGGTAGAAACCATTCTGGATGTTTATCGCAATGATACAGAAGGCTTAAAACTGCTTTTGACTCCGATGAATCTGATTGTTGTAGCAGAGGAAGCGATCGCGACTCTGACAGACTTGGCAGTAACCCGCCGAGTTTATCTTTGTCTTGGCTATGGCGAATCTGACTTTCGTCGGTCTGTATGGGTCAATGGAGATGCCTTACAATTGCAGCGAGTCTTCAGCAATTTACTGATCAATGGCATTAACCATTCTCCACGCGGCGGCAAAATCGAAGTAGTGCTAGAGTCAGACTCAGCTTACCAGTGGGTAAAAGTTATTGATAATGGACCAGGAATTACTGGCAACGAGCTTCCCCACTTATTTGAGCGGTTTTATCAAGGAAATAGCGATCGCCTTGCCGTAGGTTCGGGCTTGGGCTTATACCTGAGTCGTCAAATTATTGAAGCTCACGGCGGTACAATTTGGGCAGAGAACCGAACACCACATGGTGCCTTGTTTGGCTTCCGACTCCCTGCTTGCCCACCCAATAACTAATGACTAAGCTGCGGATTCTGCTAGTTGAAGATGATGAACTGTTCCGCCTGGGAGTGTATATGCGCTTACAACGGGAACCAGGGTTAGAAGTCATTGCCGAAGCGGTTGATGGCGAAATGGCTGTGGAATTGACCAATCAGCATTTACCAGATGTCGTTTTGCTGGATGTGGGACTACCGGGAATTGGTGGTGTTGAGGCTTGTCGTCAAATTAAGCTACAGCATCCAAAGATGCCTGTTTTGGTTTTAACCTCTCATTCCCAAAAGCCGCTGATTGAACGATTAATTGCCGCCGGTGCTTGTGGATACTGCCTGAAAGGTATTGAAGCCGAAGTTCTGGTTTTGGCATTGCGATCGGTGGCAGCAGGGGCATCGTGGTGGGATCAAACGGGTACAGCAGAAATTCGGGCGGCGATGACAGGCAATCCGCTAGCACTAGCAAAAACAACAGGGGAGTCTCAAAACCCGCTGACACAGCGAGAGCAAGAGATTTTAGCACTGATTGCAGCGGGTAAGACCAATCAAGAGATTGCCGAACTGCTGCATATTGCTATAGGCACAGTTCGGGTTCACGTCCATGCCATTTTGCAAAAGCTGGAAGTACGCGATCGCACTCAAGCCGCAGTTTTGGCAATCCAAAAAGGATTAGTCGCCGCAGAACTGTTAGCTAATTAGCTCCGACAGCCTTCAGTATGCTCGTTGGCTGGTTTTACCATTTTTTACAGCTTCCCACCAGATTTCTGGCATGAATTGTCCAGACAGGCGCAATCAGTACTACAGCTAGAAAGCAGAAATTGACAAGTTGCAAAATCTCATTCTGTATATTTTTGGTACGCTTCACCACTGACAGTATGTCCGGCGTTTAGGGGAGTTGTCGCTTTGTTAATCACAGAGTAGAGAATAAACTCACCTAATGGGGGATGTGAGATAGCAATTGCCTGCTCTAGTTTAGAAAAAATACAAAGTCCTAGACTGGAATACCCAAAATGCTGGCTTCCAATTCCTCTCAAGCCTCGGCTAAAGCAAAAACACTCAAGCTACCAGTCGTGCGTCAAGGAAGTTCTGGTAGTGCTGTGAGAGTTTTACAACAAGTACTCAACTTTAAGGGTTTCAATCTTGAGGTAGATGGGAACTTCGGTTGGCACACGCTGGAAGGTGTGAAAGAGTTCCAACAGGCTAATGGTTTGGTAGTGGATGGAATTGTTGATGCTAAGACATGGCAGCGTCTGAGTTTTGGATTGCTGGAATTCACTTGTTGAGGTTCTATACATCTGCGTGGATGCGATCGCTTCTCTTGGGATACTAGCTTTGGGAGGAGGCATCGCCCTATTTCCAAACAGCTTCATCAGATCGGATCGAGTCTGTAGAATGGCTCTGAGTCTATAGCGGTTCTTACTTGCATTTTATACACCCCTTGGTAGAGGCGAACGGCTGTTCACCCCTAAGTTGGAGGATGCGTTGAAAGGGCAGGCAACTTAGAAGAAGCGATCGCTCACTACCGAGAAGCCGTTCGCGCCAATTCCAAGTTTGCTAGAGTTTCGCTGAACTTAGTCTGTATCATGCCAATACAGTTTATTTAATCATCTATTGCAACAGCACAGCCAGGGGATTTTTCAGGCTTCGCTGCTGCCCTCGATTATCGGGCTAAAAGTGGAAGGCGAGAGCATCAAGACTAAGAATTAAAACAGAGGGAAAATAGCGCGGTTTTCCCTCTAGAAGCAATTTTCTGCGTAGCCACTACTTTGATATGACAATTTATTTTTATAAAGTTGACGAACCCTACGGCTGCTTTTCCAACTTCTCCCCTCACCCCATTCAATTAGATGGGTTGTATTGGCAAACCGTAGAGCATTACTATCAAGCTCAAAAATTTGTCGGTACCGAGCATGAAGTATTAATATCAGTGATTCGAGATGTCCCAACCCCCCTGGAAGCAGCGACAATCGGACGCGATCGCACCCATGAACTGCGTGCCGATTGGGAAGGGGTGAAAGCACAAGTCATGTTGCAAGCCGTCCTGACCAAGTTTCTTACTCATACCGACATTCAAGGAATTCTTCTTAATACTGGTGAAGAACTAATTGTGGAAGACTCGCCCATTGATTACTACTGGGGTTGCGGTCAGGATAAAACAGGTCAAAATCAACTGGGGAAAATTTTGATGAATGTTCGTCATGAAATTCGGCAGCGTCACCTCAGAAATTAACAATTTTATAATCAGGAGAGAGAACTGATCTCTGATACTCTCAAATAAGAACTTTTCCTTTTCGGGCAGTTTTAGGAAACAGGTATTAGAGGTTTCAAAACTTAAAATTTGTATCGAGCTAAAAGTATTTAATTTAACAGCGAAAAGTTGTAAAGTGCTTTTGGAGAGCCAGTATATTGCCTGTCTGTTCTAGGCAAAGTTAACGGCTTGATGTGGTGGTAAGCACATCTTATGCCATCGAAACCGTTAGAGGATCGTTGCTGATGGGTTAGTTGCTCCAATTTAAATTTTAGAGAATCCTATGTTCCTCCTCGTGCCCTAATCGGCTTGGAAGTTACAGAATAGATATAGGGGTGTAAGATTCGATACACATTTGTAGACCGGGTGCATCAAGCATAAAAAATTTTATAAGAGACTAGGACCGTGCTACAGCCAGAACCCAACCAGGAAGATTTGCTGCGGCGAATTACTAACCGAATTCGTCAATCTCTGGAATTGCCAGAAATTTTAACAACAACCGTTACGGAAATCCGTTCATTACTAGGAACTGACCGAGTAATGATTTATCGATTTCATGAATCTGGCAGTGGAGAAGTGATGGCTGAGTCGATTCAAGACAATCGCCTTCCTTCACTCCAAGGACTAAATTTTCCAGCCGATGACATTCCCGAACAAGCCCGCTACTTGTATCTCACGGTGCGTCTGCGCTCGATTGTGGATGTTTCTTCGGGAGTGATTGGTCTGTCGCCGATCGCTTATTCGGATACTGATGGTAGTAAAGCGCTAGCAGTGGAGCCAGGAGAACCTTCACCCCAGTTGCAGATGCTACCCGAACAAGCATCAGGCAATCTAAAACCTGAAGAAATTTTCTATCGCCCCCTCGACCCGTGTCATGCCGCCTACCTGAGCGCAATGGGCGTCCAGTCCTCGATGGTCGTGCCGATTGTGAATTACGATATCAAGGCAAAGCACGCCCAGGAGAAACTTTGGGGGCTGTTGGTGTCTCATAACGCCGAACCCCGTGTGGTTTCCAAACAAGAGCTGCAAATTGCGCAAGCCGTGGTCGATCAACTTTCAATTGCGATCGCCCAATCC